>NZ_CDRRBS010000020.1:0-14866 GCF_977040545.1 Pseudostreptobacillus sp.
TAAAAACTTTACTAGGAGAAGATGTAGAAGCAAGACGTTTAGGAGAATTGAATGAAGAAACTAAATTTGTTCTTGATTATTTTGATGTAAAGGCCCCAGAATTAATAGATAATATATCAGGGAAAAAAGTAATACTTGTTGATCATAATGAAAGAACACAAACTGCAGATGGGTTTGAGGAAGCTCATGTATTAGAAGTTATAGATCACCATAGAGTAGCTAATTTTAATGTTTCTGATCCTTTAAAAATGAGACTAGAACCTTATGGATGTACAGCTACAATATTACTTGATATGTATAAAGAAAATTCAAAATTACCTACACCTAAAGTTGCAGGTCTAATGCTTAGTGCAATAGTTTCAGATACTCTTTTATTTAAATCACCAACTTGTACACCTAAAGATGTGATGGCAGGTAAAGAGTTAGCAAAATTAGCTGGGGTTATTTTAGAAGAATATGGATTAGATATGTTAAAAGCAGGTACTAATTTATCAAGTAAGACAGAAAAAGAATTACTAAATATGGATATGAAAATATTTGAAGTTGATAATGTTAGAATGTCAGTTGCTCAAGTTAATACAGTAAATGAAGAAGAATTATTATCTAAAAAAGATGCAATTCTAAAAGAAATGAAAGAATTAAAAGAAAAAGAAAAATTAACATTTGTATTGTTTATAATAACTAATATATTAACTAATGATTCTTTAGGAATAGTTTACGGAGATAATTTAGAAATAGTAGAACAAGCATTTAAAGAAAAAATTGAAGAAGATTTAATAGTATTAAAAGGTGTAGTTTCAAGAAAAAAACAAGTTATACCACCTTTAACTGATGCTATAAATAATAGATAATTAATGTATGAGAGATTATGTTAAAAGACATAGTCTCTTTTTTATTTTAACTATAAATTAAAATATATAGAATTAAATATAATAATCATTAATTAAATATATGGATAACATATATTAAATATATTAGATTTCTTGATAACTTAGTAGTATACTTATACTAAGAAAATTGAAAGGAGAAACTAAGATGAATAAAAATATAGCTATATTAGGGAGTTTACTTTTAGCTGCTAATGCTATGGGTTTGGAAAATAGTATAGAAACTGGAATTAGAGTTAATACTATTTTTTCTCCTAGATATGAAGAAAAAGATGTTTATCCATCTAAATTTAGATATGAGACTTCAGGTTATGACTTAACTTTAGCAAATTTAAAGTTAGTTCCAATAAAAGAATTAGAATTTGAAACAGTAATAAAATCTTCGAGAAAAGATTTTGCTATTAATGATTTTGATAAAGATGTTAAGCATATTAATAACTTTAAGAAAAGAGATGCAAATCATGATATAATGGCAAAATTTTCTGTTAATTCTAATGTTGAATTAAATAAAGATTTAAAATTAACTAATTCATTAAAATACTATTTAGATGATTTTTGGATTAAAAAAAATGTAGATAAGAGTGGTAAAATTACAGAAGAAGTAAAAACAGAGTATGTAGAGGATGATGGCGAAAAAGAAGCTCTAGGAAATAGTATATTTTCATCTAGTTTAAAAGGTAAGTTATTAAATACAAATGTAGACGCTAGATTGGAATATAAAGCAAATCAGTTTCATAGATTTGATAAAGATAAATCATATTTTAAAACAAATATAAATGTAGATAAAGATATAAATGATAAATTAAAATTAAGTAGTAAATATGATTTTAATATAGACCTACATAATGCAAATATACCATTTGATGCTTTTGATACAGAACTTGAAGAGTTTCCAGATTTTCACGTAGGAGATTATGTCACTAAATTTAATCAAAATGCTAATTTAGAATTTGAATATAGTCATAATGAAAATAATAAATATAAAATGAAATTTGATTTAGAACATAAAGCTGAATATTCAGGAGGTAATACTAAAGATAAACCATATAGAGTTTTTTATGATATATTAGACCCTAAATTAACTATAAATTCTAATAATTCCTTTATACTTTCTAAAGGTAAAATTGTCTTAGATAGTAATATATCTACTTTATTTGAATTAAGAAAAGCTAATTATCTTGCAGATGAAGGAAAATTAGCTAGTAGTGACGTTAAATCAAAATTAGAGCCAAATATTAATAGTAAAATTTCATATATATTAAAAGATGACGTTAATGATTTAGATGTTAATACAAGTATTGGTTATTATCCAAGTTTACTTATACAACCAGATATATTAACTGTTGATATTATACCTCATACATTTAATATAGGGCTTAATAGTAAGTATGAAAGAAAATTAGGAGAAAATCAAAATATTATTATTAATACTGAAAATAGTTTGGAGACTACAAGAAAATTTACATCTGATATATATGTTGAACCTGAGGATAAAATTAAATCAAAATTAGATATAAAATATATAAATAAAATGATTAAAAATTTAGATTTAGAAGTAAAATTATTAAATGATTTCGATCTTGATACTATTAAAAAGGTTAAAAAATTAAATACTAATAAATTCAGTGAAAAATTTGATATAGAGGTTGGAACTAAATTTACTGGAATAGATAAATTTGAATTAAATAATAGTGCAAAATTTCATCATAGTTCAGGATATAACTATGTTACACGTAAAGATGATAAGATAGTAGCAACTTTTGCTATAAATTCTATTGAATTAAATTCAAATACTAAATATACAAATAAAATAAAGGAAAATTTAAATTTGAATACAGAAGTTAATTTAAAAGCAAAATTTGATACATTAATGTTAAGAAATGAAAAATTGTATCACTATAATATAAATGATATAGAATCATATAAGGAAAAACCTTTAATAAGTGATACTTTCAATACAAGATATAACATAGGTGGAAGTTTAGAAATTAATCCAAAATTTAATTTAGAATATATGCTTACTAAAAATTTAAGTTTAGATGGTTCTTTAGGACTTAATTTAGTTTTTGAGAAAAAAGTTATTAATTTAATAAAAGATAGTAGAAGACCAGATAATGGACAATTTGGTCCAGTTGATAAAAAATTTGAATTTAGAAAATTAAATCCAATGCTTGAATTTAATTTAAAATATACTTGGTAGGAGGTAGACGTGAAGATAAATAAGAGAATACTAAGTGTAACACTAGGGCTAGTTGCATTAACAAGTTGTGCAAGTATAAATACAAAAGATAGTGAAAAAAAGAATACTAGTGTTAAATATATTAATCCAGAATATGATCCTAATGAAGATCTTAAAGATATAGTAAAAGAAGTAAAAAAAGAAAAAGTTGATTATTTAAAAAATATAAACAAGAATAGTTTTGAAGTCAGTAATTTACCAGATATGTATGAAGGTGAAGAGATATATCTTAAAAATGAATCTTTAAATAAAAATGTAAGTATAGTTAAACTGTTTACTAAAAAACCATCTTTAGTATATAAAGAAGGAAGTGAGGGTTATTCTAAATACAAAGTTTGGGATAAAGATGGCATAGTAGTTGAAGAAAAAAAAGGAAATGAATTATTTCCTGATAAACCAGAGCTATCTGATGTTAAGTATAAGGTTGTAGTAGATAATAATAAGAATTATGTGTATATACAAGTAAGAGATAATGTAAATGGTGTAACTAAGGATATAAGACTTGATGAAAAAGTTAGTATAATAAATAGACCAGATGAATTAAAAGATAATATTAAGTATGCCGATTTAAAAGTTATTAACAAAGATAAAAGAGTTAAGTATAGTATTAATACTATTGATGAACCTTTTGAAGATGTAGATCTTGGAGAAATTGAAAGAGATAATCAAGGTGTAGAGTATATAGATTATTCTAAATATTTTGAAGCTGATAAATATAATGATTTAGATAATTTTGCAGGATTTAAAAGAGTTAGTATAGTAGACCATATTGATGGACTTCAAGATAAAGAGTATATTAGGAATGTAGAATTTGGTCATAAGTTATCAGATTATAAAAATAAATTTTCAGAATTATTGACAGATTTAAATGAAAAAACTTTAAAATTATCTGATGATGGAACAGTTAAAGGTGGATTTAATGAAGGATTAGTTTCAGAAATTCTAAAATATAGTGAAAGTGTTAAAAATGAGGGTAAAATAGAATTTAAAACTGAAATTCTTGATAAAGATAAAACAGTTGGAATACATAATATTTCTAGAAAAATAATAAGAGATGGTAAGGTTATTTTTGAAAAGAAAGATAAAACATTTATATCGTTTGATGGTGTAAATGTAGGTGTTGCTGATGGAACTTTCTTTGATCTTTCAGATGAGGTAGAAGCAAGAGTATATAGAGGTACAGCTAAAGAAGATGATAAAATTAAAGATTTTAAAAAAGATGCCAAATATGATAATGATAGAAAACTTGCAAATATGAATATAGATAGACAACATGGAGCAACTGTTATAGGTTCTATGATAGATGAAAATGTTTTAGGCGATAGATTCTATTGGTATGGTCATTTGACAGGAATGTTATCTAAAATAGGTGAAACAGGAGAATTACCTGATTTTATTAGTACACGTGCAGAATTGAATAATTTTATAGGAAGAGTATTAACTAATTTACAAGAAAAGTATAAGCATTCTGAAATAATGCAAAAATATTTGGCAGATAAAATACAATCTGCAGCAAAAAAATTAGATGTGATTTCTGCATTAATAGAAGATGGTAATACATCTGAAACTCTTAAAAATGAGAAATATAAGGTAATGTATAAAGAATTAGCTGATTTATCAGAAGAGATTTATAGAATGACAGAAGTAGATAAGTTAAAATATTCTAATTTACATTTTACTACAATTAGTGTAGGTGTAGATGATAGTCATATTAGTGCAGAATTAGCAGCTAAAAATATTTCTTCAATATTAGATATGAACAAAAATATTAAAGCTATTAATATGTCTTATGGAGGAAATAATAATGTTGAAGAATACATTGCATTAAAGGGATTAACTGAAAAAGATTATGAAAAAGGAGCTAAAGCCTTTAATACAGATTATAAATTTAAAAATGCTGTTTTGTCTTGGTTGAAAAATGATGATCTAACTACTAAAGATAATCTTAAAAAATATTATGATGGAGAATTAGGAATACCTAGTGTATATGAATATTTTGATAAAAAGAATGAAATTACTAAGGAAGATTATAAAAAATTAGTAGATTTAAGATTATTAACTCTTGAACATAGATTAAAAAGTTCTCCGGAATTAGTAGCTGCAAATCATGATGTTCTATTTGTTAGATCTGCGGGAAATACATATAATGATGCTCCAGTAAATCTTGTAGATTATGATGAAGATGGTAAAAAGATACCTTATTATGATACTAATTACAAATATAATAATGATTTTGCTTCAATTCCATCATTTTTAAATGAATTAGAAAAGAAAAAAGCATTAGAAGAAGGAAGAGAATATAAGTATAATTACAATTATAGAAAAAATATATTAGGTTCAGTAGGTCTTGCGCCTAAAAGTATTGCTTATGGAGAAGATGCAACTGAGGATATATCAGATGATTGGGGATTAAATACAGATAAGATAAATTATAAAAGATTAAAACTTTATGGTGTTGGAATGTTATCTGAATATAATAATTTAATAGGGATTCTAAATGATATTAATTTACATCCAGAAAAATATCCTAAGGGCTATAAAGAAGAAGTCCTAAAAAGAATAAAAGTTGTAGATGATATGTCAGAAAAACATAAAGATTTCATTAATGATGATACAAGATTCTCATTCTCAAGGGCAGGTAAAGCAATGCTTTGGACTATGGCAACTGATGGATCTTATGTTTATACTAAACGTCTAACTGAAGAAGAAAAAAAATATGGTAAAGGTGAAAATATAGGTGAGAATATTGCCTATGGATCATCATTTTCTGCTCCTAGAATGACAGCAGTTGCAGGAATGATAGCAGAAAAATATCCTTGGATGAGTGCTCATGATATAAAAACATCATTATTAACAACAACTATTGATGATTATAGAATTATATATAAAAAAGCAGATCCTAACAAGCCAGAAGGTGCAGATAATGTTAAAATTTTAAGTAAGGGACTTTACGGTGTTGATGAAAACATAGGTTGGGGAATAATGGATAAAGATTCTGCACTTGATGGTCCAGCAAGATTTGTTAAGGCTTTAACTCATGAAGTAGGAGAAGAAAACTTTATAGCAAATATTCCTTATGGAACATATACATTCTCAAATAGTATAAAAGGTGGATTTGATCCTATTAAACATATGAGTTCAAGAGGATTTATTACATTTGATGAAGGATCTGTATTGACTTTAACATCTAATTTTAAAGATAAAGAATTGTTATCTGATGATTTCTTAGAAAAACACGATAATGTTAAGAAAGTGTTAGAAAAAACTAATATTACAATATCTGATATTGTTAATAGATTAAGACCAAAAATTAAAGGATATATACCAAGTCTTGATTTTGAAGAAAGAGAATTATTCTATAGTGCAGGACTTGAAAAACATGGTAATGGTACTTTGATTTTATCTGGTAATAATACGTATACTGAACCTACATATATTAAAGGAGGAACATTAGTTGTACAAGGGGTACAAAACTCAGATGTATATGTATCAGAAAATACAAAACTTAAGATAGATTCAGTTCGTATGGAACAAGGTAATTATGCAAGAATTCTTTTAGGACTTGAACCAATAAAAGGTGGAATTTATGCTAATGTATATAATAAAGGTAAACTTTATTCATATTCAGAAAAAGATTCAATATTTGGGACATATAAACCGTATGAAAATTCAGAGACAATAGTTGCAACTGGTGGAAGATTGAGTGTAGATAAATTAGATTTATCTGATATGAATCATTTTAACATATCTTTATTTAGAAAATATGGAATGTTAACATTTAAGTTACCAGAAACTAAGAAGTTAGAAGACTATACAGAAGAAGATGTAGTGGAAAAGAAAAAAGAAGATACAGAGGATACAATAAATAAAAAACTTGTATTTGTAGCTAAAGATGTTCCTGTTGAAGATATTTCTAAATTTAATTTTGGGGTAAAAAGTGTAAGTTCAGGATTAAATTTAGTTACAGAATTATCTAAAGATAAGGATAAAAATGTAGTTAAAATGTATTTGGAAAGAAAAGAACATATTGAAGATGTTTTGAGTAAGAAAACTGAAATGCCAACAACTCTTTCTTCAAAATTGAGAAATAAGATAATAAAGGAAATGAGTTCTACATTAGATAAAAATGAATTATCTAGATTAGCGATTAGTTTAGATAATTTAGAAATAGCAGATGAAGAAGATCTTGAAAAATTAAATGGAGATATATTATCAGACTCATTAACTTTAGGCACAGAGATATCAGATATTAATAATAGAGAATTATTAAATACATTAGATGGTAATAATAAACAATTTAACGTATTTGCAAAACTAATTAATAGATTAGATAGTAAGATAGTAAATAGTAAAAAAAGATTATATTCTATTAATGGAATGATGTTAGGATTTTCTCATAATATTAAAATATCAGATCTTAGCGTAACTACAAATGTTGGAGTAAGTTATGAACATTCATTACTTAAAGATTTAAGATTTAAAGTTAAATATCCAAATGATGATACAAAAGTTTTAGGAAATGTAAATGTTAATAGTGTAGGATTAGGCGTAGCTAATAAAATAGGATACAAGAATTTTGAATTAGATACTTTAATTGGTTTTGATTATTTAGATAAACACATATCAAGAGAATTATTAGATAAACATGTTGAAGATACAAGAAGTTCAGATCTTATTTTAAACTTCAATAATGTATTTGGTTATAGATATAATAAAGATATAAATAGTGATATAAAATTATCTATTAAACCATATATAGGCTTAAACATGAAAACATATATTAAAGGTTCATACAATGAAAATAATGATTTTGGATATAGATCAGAAAGTGAAATATTCTTTAAACCAACAGCAACAATAGGAAGTAAATTAGCACTGAATTATAAAAATTATAACTTTGAATTATTTGCTGATTATACTAAATATTTAGTTGATACTACTATAGAATCAAAAGCAACTCTTAAAGAGTATAAATTTACAAGAAATATTGAAGGAATTAGTCTTGAAGATAATTTAGTTAATTTTGGTATTAAATTTGATAAAAAATATGGTAATGTCAATTTAGGATTGAGTTATGTAAATAAAAATATAAAGAGTAATGCAATAAATGCATCACTTAAATTTGAGTTTTAGAGGAGCAGATATGAATAAATTTAAAATTTTAATATATAGTTTAGCTACTATAACAGCATTTTCTGCTAATAAATTACCTGTAGATATAGAAAGTGGTTTTTCTGTTGGTTATGATATTGACAAAGTAAGTAAAAAAGATTTTGAAAATGCTGGATTAGGTAGTCTTGTTAAAGGAGATTTAAAAATACAAAAGTTAAATTTAGGTCTTAATTTGGATACTTATTATCCAATAAAATTTTCAAATGAAAAGATATATTTAGGAGTAGGAGCAGGTATTTCTAGTAATATTGCCATTGATTTAAATAATAATTTTTCATCAGTTGTTGCACCTAAAGTTGAAATAAATAATAAAGAATTTGAAAAACTTAAGGAAGATTTAGATATAGCTAATAAAGAAGCTATTGATAAAGAAGAAGAATTTAAAAGATTTTCTACTGAATATTCAATGGTATATAAGAATGTAAGAGATGTGGTATATAAGCTATATTCAGAAAAAAAAGAACTTAAAAAAACAGAAAGAATTTTGAATGAATATTCTGATTTTAAAGAAATTTATAGTAATATAGAAGAAGATTTGGGAAAATTAAAAGAAAAAAGAAAAAAATTATCTGTTAAAAATAATGAACAAAAAGAAGAAGTAAGAAATCTTTTAAAAGAACTTAATGATTATGTTAATAAACAAGGTGAAAAAACTTATGAAGAATATAAGGAAGAACAAGAATATAAAGATTTTATTGAAAAAATAAAAGATGCTAGAAAAAAAGCTGATCTTTATTTCAATGTTGAAAATGAGTTTGATATACATATTGCTATACTTGAAAATTTAGAAGAAAATACTAAAAAGAATGAAGATAAAAAGAAAAACTCTGAAAAGAAGATTCTTGATTTAGAAAATAAAAAAACCGAAATTTTAGCTAAGTATAAAGAAAAATATGGAAAATATAAAGAACCTAAAATTGAAAATAAAGAGGAAGATTATGAAAAACCTGTAAATCTTTTAGAAAGATATAAAAATGAAGATTTTGACAAACCAGTAAGAGAAGAAGGAGAAGTTGAAGAAAAACCAGTTGAAGATAATAATTCAGAAGGTAATACAGGAGAAAATACTGAATCTGAAAGAAGAGAAGAAAATGATTCATCAGAAGAAAATCGTAGTGCTACAGGTGCATTCGTTTCAGAAAATATTACACTAAGAGATGGTGAAGAAGGTTCAGAAACTAACGAATCTCAACCGAATGAACCAGAAAGAAATGATGGTGAAAGTAGTGAGGAAAATGGTAATGGAAATGGTGAAACTGAAGAAAATAATGAAGAAGATGATTCAGAATTAGAAGAAGATACATTTGCCAATCTTAATGAAAAAGTTATTGATTCCGAAAAAGTTAAATGGACTGAAGCTTTAGATAAATATAATGAATTAAAAAAAGAATATGATGAAAAAATTAATGCTTATAACAATAATGAAGCAGTATCTAAATTAACAAATATTGTATCAGTAAATAAAATAAGTTATTCAGTAACACCATATATAACTACTAAATTTGGGTATAAATTTAATGATAATTTAGGGGTTATGTCTTATTTAAATGTAGGATTAAGTATTTCTAATAATAGACTTTATACTTATGCTAAATATTTAGAAAGTAATAATGTAGAAGTAGATGGAAGAGATTATTTAATACCACAAAATGTAAAAAACTTTAAATTATTACCTTCAGTTAAATTAGGACTAGGTTTAAATTATAAATCATTTGGTATATATACTTATACAGGGTATAAAAATTCAGGATTTATAGGATTAAATTTAAGTTATAAATTTTAAAAAATTTTTTTAATTTAACTAATTAAGGCAAGAATTCTCCCTGCTCTATAGCTGGGAGATGAATTGCCTTGTTTTTTTATTAAAATAATTATATAATAAATATATCAGTATAATAATAAAAAAGAGTTGATATAATATGATATTAGATAGCAGTCAACATTCAGTATATTTGCTTTATTATCATTTGATTTTAGTAGTGAAGTATAGGAGAAAAGTGTTTGATGATAAAAAAATCAAATTATGCAAAAACTATGTTTGAAAAAATAGGGAAAAGTTACGGAATAACTTTAGTAGAATGGAATCACGATATAGATCATATCCATATTATGTTCAAAGCACAACCTAAAACAGTACTTAGTAAATTTATTAATGCATATAAATCAGCAAGTTCAAGACTCATAAAAAAAAGAATTTCCTGATATAAAAAAATATCTTTGGAAAGAAATATATAGAAGAGCAAGGAAAAAGAAAAAAATAAGGAGGTAGAGAAAATGCAATTAAAAGCATATAAATATAGAATATATCCAACAGAAGAACAAAAAATATTCATAAGTAAAACTTTTGGTTGTGTTAGACTTGTCTACAACCTTATGCTCAACGATAGAATAAAATCTTACGAAGAAAACAAGGAAGATATAAAGAAAATAAAATATCCAACACCAGCAAAATACAAAAAAGACTTTGAGTTTCTAAAAGAAGTTGATAGTTTGGCACTTGCTAATGCACAATTAAATTTAGATAAGGCATATAAATTTTTTTTTAAAGATAAGACTATTGGTTTTCCGAGATTCAAGTCAAAAAAAAATCCAGTTCAAAGCTACACAACAAACAATCAAAACGGAACTATAAATATAGTTGGAAAGCATATTAAAATTCCTAAATTAAAATCGTTAATAAAAATAAAAATACATAGAGAAATAAAAGGAATAATAAAGTCAGCAACAATATCGCAAGTAGCAAGTGGAAAATATTATGTATCTATCTTGTGTGAGACAGAAATAAATGAACTTCCTAAAACTAATTCAAATATTGGAATTGATTTAGGTCTAAAAGATATGATGATATTGTCAAATGGAGAAAAAATAGCAAATAAAAAATTTAGTAGAAAATTAGAGAGAAAGTTAAGAAGAGAACAAAGAAAATTATCAAGAAAACAAGAAGTAGCAAAAAAAGAAAAAAGAGATTTGAAAGAATGTAAAAATTATCAAAAACAAAAAATCAAATTGGCGAAGATACACGAAGAAATTATGAATAGTCGTAATGATTTCTTAAATAAGTTGAGTACAGAAATAATCAAAAGCCACGATATTATCTGTATAGAAGACTTAAATACAAAGGTCTTATTACAAAATCATAAATTAGTAAGAAGTATAGCTGATGTATCTTGGTATAAACTAATAAATAAATTAGAATACAAAGCTAAATGGTACGGAAAAGAAATTATAAAAATAGACAGATGGTATCCATCAAGTCAAATATGTTCTGTTTGTGGAGAAAATACAGGTAAGAAAGCTCTAAGTATAAGAGAGTGGACTTGCCCATTTTGTAATACAACACACGATAGAGATATAAATGCAGCGAAAAATATATTAGCTGAAGGTCTAAGAATAATAGAGACAGCTTGATGAAAAGATAAAAAGAACCATAGGAACTATGGGGATAGCCTACTCAATATAGGTAGCTAGTAGAAGTACCTACTTCGTAGGAAGCTTTCATCTCTATAGGTGGGAGTAGTTCACAACGTGTACTTTTAAACTTAAAAGTTTATTAGCACACGTTTTTATATTTTCTAAATATTTTTATTGTATATTATATTTATCTTTTATTTTACTCTTATAAACATCAGCTTGAGTACCATATATAGCCTGTACTCCATTACCTGATCTTATAACACCTTTTGCATCTAATTCTTTCCATCTCTTATCATCAGCAACTTTTGAAGGGTCTTTAACTGTAACTCTTAATCTAGTGATACAAGCATCTAAATTTTCTATATTTTCAACACCACCAAGTGCTTTAACTATATTATCAAGTAATTCATCATCATTTTTAGAATTAAAATCTTTTCTTGTATATAGTTTATTTTCTCCACCTTCTCTACCAGGTGTTGCAAAGTTGAACTTAACTATTAGGAATTTGAATACATAGTAATAAATGATAGCATATACTGGTCCTAATATTAAAATCCAATAGTAACTTGTTTTAGCAGGGCCTTGTAATAAACCAAAGAATGTGAAGTCTATAATTCCACGAGAGAAAGTTATACCTACTGCAACATTTAATATATACATTAACATATATGAAATACCTTCAAGTATAGCGTGTACTACATAAAGTAATGGAGCGACGAATAAGAATGTAAATTCAATTGGTTCAGTAATTCCAGTTAAGAATGAAGTTAAAGCTGCAGATATTAATATACCTTTTATTGCTGCTTTATTTTTATCTTCAGCAGTTCTATACATTGCAAGAGCAGCAGCTGGTAATCCAAACATCATAGGTAGGAAACCACCTGTCATAGTTTTAGTAGCTAAGGCACTAAAGTGAGTGACTGAAGGATCGGCAAGTTGTGCAAAGAATATATTTTGTCCTCCTGCAACCATTTTACCTGCTACTTCTTCATAACCACCAAGTTGAGTATACCAGAATAATGGGTATATTGCATGATGTAATCCAAATACATTAAGTAATCTCATAGACATACCATAGAAGAATGTTCCTATTGCACCAGTTGCAGCAAATAGTTCACCTGCTTTAACAATAGCACCAAATACTGTTGGCCAAATAAATGGGAATATAGCAGCTATCGGAATAAAGAATAGTATAGTTATAACTGGTACAAATCTATTACCGCTAAAGAATGCTAAATAATCAGGTAATTGTTTATCTGAATATTTATTAGTAATCCAAGATGATACAAGTCCTGTTATAATTCCACCAAATACTCCAGTTTGTAGAGTAAATATTCCAAGTTCTCTAGTATATAAAGCAGCAACTCCACGAGCATTAGCTTCACTTAATCCAGACTTAACTAAAGCATCAAATGATACATTATCAGGTGTTATTCCTTGAAAACTAATTACAGTATTAATTACTGTATGGAATAATAAGAAACCTATAACAGCAGATAGTGCCGCAGTTTCTTTATTTTTATTAGCCATACCAATAGCAACACCTACTGCAAATAATAATGGTAAATTACCAAATACAAATGATCCTATATTTGAGAATAAAATCAATAAATGATTTAAAAAAGTACCTTCTTGTAAGAAAGTTAAGTGGTAAGTTTCAATTAAAACTTTATTTGTAAATGAACCACCAACACCAAGAAGTATACCAGCCATAGGTAAGACAGCTATTGGAAGCATAAATGATCTACCTATTTTTTGTAAACTAGCAAAAAATTTACCTTTCATGTTATCTCCTTTTCAATAAAAAAATTTCATTATTATTATAACCTTTTTTTTAGAATTTGCAAGTACGGTATAAAATTTTAATTTATATTTAATATTATAGTTTAGGGGTTATAAACAAATGAAAAATATTTTTTGAATTTTGTATTTTTCTGTGATATAATCCAATAAAAGGTTTTTTAAAAACAGAGTATATTTCATATTCTGCCTATCAAAACTCTACTAATGAAAGAGAATATTATGCAAAGCAATTAGCCATATATGAAAATTATTCTATTGTAAAAAATTTAGAAAAAGCAATGAAAGAAGGAGATACTGAAAAAATTAAGAAATTAGCAAGTAATAAAACAATTAAAGAATATTGGGATATAAAAACTGAAAATAATTTTTTTAAAAAATTTGGAGGTAATCATCAGAATCATAAAGTAGATGATAAAGCAAATAGTTATGTTAATACTACTAAGAAAGGAAAATCAAAAAAATAATGAAAGCTATAAAATTTATATTTACGATGTTAATTTTATTTACTCTTTTTATTATTGTAGGGTGTAGAATTAGTGCAGGGGTATATAAAGGTATAATGATAGAAAGATATAAGAAAGAAGATAATGTAATTTTGAGATCTAGAGACTTTAAAGTTACAAATTATTTGGATGAGGCTGGTTATACAGGTTATAGAGTTGAGTATGTTGGTAATAAGAAATTAAGATCAAACTATTTTACAGTTGATTATCAAATGGTAGTTGATGCAGATTCATTACCAGGAGGTATTTATGAAATAGGTGAAAAAGAATATATAATAAATAACTTACTGTACGATAAATCAAAAGGTAATAATTTTGAAAAAATAGATAAGTATATACAAGATAATAAAGAAAGAATATTTAAAATATTTTTAGAAGAAGATTGGCAATATGGGGTAGATATAAAAATAAAATTAAATATATTGGGAAGTATTGATTTTGATAAAAAGAAAGAAGAATTCTATGATTTTGAAGGTCAAAATATAAAGATAGTGGATAATTCTATAGAAGAAATAGAAACCTTTAATTCAAATTATTATGATTTAAGATATGAACGTGAAAAGTTATTTTTTAATAAATTAATTAAATTTGAAAATATAAATTGGGATAAATATATGAGTTATATGGGAGATTATCCTATTTTAAGAATAGTTATATTTGAAGATCGAGGTGTAGATCCAGAAGATAAATCACCTATTATGTATGAAATAACTGTAGATAGTCCCAAAGAAAAAGTAGAGAAATTAAAAGAATTTTACAAAGAATTAGAACAATTCTATAATACAGATACATTTAGATTTGTAATAAGAGATTCAGAATTGTTTTAATATTTAATATAAAGAAACATT
>NZ_CDRRBS010000021.1:0-14747 GCF_977040545.1 Pseudostreptobacillus sp.
AAGTTTTAAGATGTCTAAATTCTAGAAAGGTTGGTTTCATTAAAAATATTCATACAAAATAGAAAATTAGATGATAGATATAATACCTTAAAATACGAAATATTCGAATTAATATTCTATAGATAATAGTTTTTGGTTAACATTCTAAAGATAAAAAATTTGAATATATCCTAATACTTGCAAAAGATAACGAAGGACTAGATGCAACTGAATTAAATTTTTTAGAACATTCATTTACAAAACTACTTCAAGAAAGCACCCAATGTAATTTAATAAATAAAAATATCCCTTCCAAAGGAATAGTAAAAGAAAATATTGAAAAAGATTACACGCGTTATTTAGATATAACTAAAAGTATATTTTAAACATATACCATCGCTTTTTTAAAGGCTTTGTGAACACTATGTATTCCAATGATTTACCAATATAATAATTTAAGTTTACTTGAAAAAGACCACAAAATTAAACAAATTATGGCTTTAAAATTAGAAATAAAAATAACACTCTATACAATGTATAGAGTGTTCCAATCTTTTTAATGTTATATTTATTTAACTAAATTTAAATATTGTCCATTTTGTTCTAATTTCAATTTTTGTGAATATTCTTTTCCTTCTTTTGATATTAACTTAAATTCTACATATTCTCCATTAAATAATTTTTTTGCAATTGATTCTATTATTTTTAATTCTTGTGTAAAGTATTTGAATTTTTCAAAAATAACTTTTTCTTCTCCTTTAAATAATCCTTTATAATATACAATTCCTTTAGATGATTTATTTTTAATAACTTCTCCTTCTTTTATATCTTGCTTAAATTGATTTTCTATAGACTTAAAAACAAAATTATTAGTTGTATTAATAATTTCTTTAACATCAGATACAACTAAATCTATTAAGTCATCTATTGTTGCTTTACCATCTTTTATATCTTCTTGAACAACATACCATCTAGCTGTATTATCTAAAGTTCTAGCTTTTTCTAGAAGTGCATTATATAATTCTCTTCCCTTTTCTGTTGAAATTATATTTTCCCCTTTTAATTCAATATATCCTTAGTCTAATAAATCTTTTACTATACTGGACTGTGTTGCCAGTGTTCCTATTTTACCATCTTTTTCTTTAAGTATTTTCTTTATTTCAGGATTCTTTACAAATTTATGTCAACCAAAAAATAGAGAGTTTTACCTCTCTATTAATTTCTATTTAAGTCTATATGCTGAGCATACTCATATGATATTATTTCATCTCTTTTTGTTAAACAATATCCTTTTTCTTCATGAGAATAATTAGATATTTGAGATGAACTGAAGTCCTTAAACTTATCATAAACTCTTTCTAAAATTTCTAACTCTTTATCATCAACTATATATTCTTTATAATCAAGATTTGAAATAATTTGGTGATATTCATAATTTGCATTATATTCTACATTAACTCTTATTATCTTATCTTTAACTAATATTCCAATTAAAATATCAAAATTTTCAAGAACTTGACCAAAAGGATAATGTACATAACTTAATCCAGATATAGAACATGAATTTCCTTTATAAAAAATCATATCTGAATAATTTAATAATTTCATTAGCTTAGTTTTTAATAACTTTTGATTTTTATTTGCAAAAAATAAAACCATACCTTTAATTTTTTCATAATCAAAATTTTTAAATCCATTTTCAATAGTTGGTAGTTTTGAAAAGTTTTCAAGCAAAGAATTATTATTATTTTTATTAATTAGTAATTCTTTCAATTTCTCGTTTAAACTTATTAACTGTTTTTTTCTAATTTTTTTCATTTTCTTCAATGAATATTTTCATATTCTCTGGATTCTTAAGGAATAAAAGTAAACTATTATGTGCTTTATCTTGAATAGATCCTCTTTCATATCTTTATATTGTTTTTTCACCCCAATTCAAAAGTTTGGCAAAAGATCTTTGACTTAAACCATAAGTTTCCCTTATATTTTTTATTTCATCAGATAATAATAATTTATGTTTTTTTCTATATTCATTATATGCTTTTAATAGTGTTTGACTATCAAGTTCTTCATCGTATAACTCATTGCCACAATTACTACAGATTAATACCTGCGTTTCTATTTCAATATCATCGCCCAAAACTTTATAAATTTCTTTTTATTTATTATTTTTTTCATAACAATTATCACATTTTTGACAATATTGCATAATTGTGCCTCCTATATATTATCCTCATGAAAACTAATACATTTTAAAATTTCATTATTATTTTTATTTGAGATCTTTAACTTCAAATAAAATTTAATTCCATCCAATTTTTTCTTAAACACCCATATTTCTCCTACTCTGTTTTCATCATAATCTTTATTTGGACCAATATAATAATTTTCTACAAAAAGGTTGAGTATTTCTTCTTTTACATCTTCTATAGTAAGACCTATCATAGCTAAAGATTTTAAATTTTTATCTCTTGGAACAATATCATATTTATTTATTCATTGATAATAATCTCTTAGCTTTAATAAGAAATAAATTTATTTCATTTATATTAGTTTCATTATTCACTAATATACCTCCATTTTATACCAATATATTACTCCAAAATAAATAAATTCAACAACAATAAGGTCATATGATACCAAAAAAAACAGAGAGTTTTACCTCTCTATTTAATAACTATTTATAATTTTCTCATTTGAAGTGCATCATATAATATATCATTTTTCAAAATAATTTCATTTCCATTCTTATTATATTGTACACCTATTCTTGATTTAAGCCATGATAATTCTAAATGAGATAGTTCACTTAATTCTACCGAACTTGTATCAACATATTTTTCAAATATATAATCAATTATATCTTTATTTTTATCACTCACAAAAGTATCCCCCTTATATTTTTTAATTTCATTATAGTTTTTTCTTATATCTATAGAAACTGGCCCGTATCTCCAACCAAAAAAATCTTCTTCAAACATTGGTAATTTGGTTCTAAAAAAAGATTCTTTCTGAATAAAAAAAGTTAATTTATGCAATCTCATTTGATCTATTTCATTTTTTGTAAGTTCTCTATGCTTTATTGCAATATATTTAGCTACTTCAATAATCTTTTCCATTTTAAAACCTCCTATTTTTTAAATTTTCTATATTATTAATAAATTCTTCAGTGTCAAAAAAATAACTTAAATAAATATTTTTCAAATCTTTTATATTTTTTATTGTAACTACTAAAATTATATATTCATCAAGATTTGTTTCAAATTCATAATATACTTTATTTAGTTTAAAACTTAAATTCTTAGGCAAAGCAAAAAAAGTTGAATAACTTTTATCTTTTTTAGTTAATAATATAAAAGAATTTATTTTTGTCTTTTCAAGTGGTAATTGAATATCTTTTATTTTTTCTATTTTTTTAAATTTTTCAAATATATCTAAATACTCTTGATGATCGTAAATTACATTTACTAATTTAGAAGCTTTTTCATAATTACCAAACTCAAAACATTCAAATATTTCACTACATACTTTAAAAAATTTAAATATTATATTACAATCATCTGATTGAATACTTTTAATATTTTCACCAGAAATTAAATCATAAATTTCAATTGCATTTGTCCAACAATTCTGTAATTTAGTTCTTATTTGAAATTCAATTTTTTTATTTTCCAAACTTTTATCATTTCCTATATATTTATAAATTCTATGAATTGATCTATATCCACTATTTTTAGGATTCTCAATATAATTTTTACCTTTATCAATAACTTCAACAAAATTTTTAAATTTAAAACTATTTAATATAGCATTGTATCCATATAAATCTTCAATATTATTGAAAATTATTCTTGTTCCTGCAATATCATTCATTCTATTTAGCTTAGTACTATTCTTTATTTTTCTAATAATAGAGTCTCTTCTTTTTATTCTGCTTATAGTAGTATGAAATTTATCAAATTTTATTTTATCTATATCATCATTAAATAAATTTATTATATCAAAATGTAATTTTCTAAAATTTGTAAACTCATTTTTCTCTTCTTCTGTAAGAGGTTTATTTTGTTTTAGCTTTTCATTTATTTTTTTTAATGACATAAATAAATCTCCTTAAATAATATTTGCTTAAATAGATAAAAAATTTTATTTAATATAATTATATATTCTAAAATTATAAAAGTCAATTATATATTTAAAAATAGAGAGTTTTATCTCTCTATTTAATACCCATTTCTTTTTTTAATTCATCTATTTCTTTCTTTAATTCAACTACATATTTTGTTAGTTCTTCTATTTTAGCTTTTGATTCATTAATTTCTTTACTTTGATTTATAAATTCTGATCTTGTATCGCGAGCTATATGATTAATCCCATCTGTAAAATACATATCTTTAATCTTCATTTTTATTTTCTCCTTGATTATGTCTGTTACCCCAGTCTATATTATTTTCTTTTACAAAATCTTTAAATGAATGATTTTTACTTATAAATATATCTGAAGCATTCTTTTCTTTATTTCTCCATTCTTTATATCCTGTTTCTTTATCATTTACAATATTATAATCTGTTTGAGATTTTTTCTTACCTTTATCAAAGGCTTCTTTTCTTGCTTCCTTATTTGTTCTTGAATTTATCACTTTTAAATCTTTTTTTTAAATCTTCAAAATCATTTCCATTTAAAAAATTTATTGATTTAATATTTTCTGGACTATAAATATTTTTCTTTAAATCTTCAATATTTTCAAAATTATAAATTTTAGATAACATTTCAACACTAGTTGTTAGACCACTTTTTGTGAAGTTCATAGAACCAAAAAATAAAGTATTATTTTCATTTTTTCTTTCTAATAAAATTATTTTACTATGAGAAAATGAATCATAATTATTTATTGGATTATAAAATACAGAATAAGAAAAGTTTTTATATTTAGTATATTCCTTGAATTCATCTTTTAATTCATAGCCCATATATTTAGATTCAATGTTTTCTTTTTTTATAAATTTATTTATGTGTAATTTTTTTAAATCTATTTTATTATACAAATAATATATAATAAAAATTGATAAAACTTTAAAATAAATAATATTAATCGGTAACAAAAATATTGCCACAATAAAAATTAAAATAGTTTTATTAGTTTCTAAATTTTGAAAAATTGAATCAAAATTCTTAAAAGTATTTTTTTCATCTATAAATGATAATTTTTCATAAGTTTTTTTATTTTCAATAATTTTAAATATATCGTTTTTATAACTAGAAATCATTTCAATTTGAATTTCTTTTTTAAGTAATTCTAAAATAAGATCATCCGTTTCAGATAAATTAGAATATTTTGCAATACTATTTGTAATAGGTATTTTAGAAATATAAGGAGATATAATTGTTATTTTATCTCCAGGGCTTAATGTTGAAATTTCGTTTCCAATATCATTGATTAAATAATCTCCAATATTTAAATATGATTTTTCTATTGTTAATTTTAAATTTTTCATGTATTCTCCTTAAAATTTTAATGGGTATGAAAATCATACCCTAAATAAATATATATAAATATAAAGAAAAATATAATCTTAGTAGTAGATTATATATATAATAAATATAACTTAAGTATATTCTATTACTAGGTTATTTAGATTTGTTAGTTATTATAAAATCATCCATTATTTCTATAAGCTCAACTAATTTATCATCAGATAAAAATTTAAATTGTTGTAGTGTAGTTTTACATAGCTTAAGCGCAAAACTAATATCTGAATATTCATTAGATTTTTGTCTATTAGATTTTAGTGTTTTTTCATCTAATAGAAAATAATTAGGATCTTTTTCAAATATTTTTGAGAATAATACAATCTTATCTGAAGGGATATTAATTTTACCATTTTCATAAGATTGAATTGTAGTTTTAGCAACACCAGATAAAATAGACAATTGTTGCATTGTTAAATCTCTTTTTTTTCTTTCAATTCTTAGCTTTTTACCTATTTCTTTTTGTTCCATTTTAACCTCCTAGTTTATTATAACTTAAAATTTTTAAAAAATTAAATATTGAACAAAATGTCTTTTAATCAAAAATAATTAGATATAAATACAATTAAAACATACTTATTTAAAAAAAATACGTTGAAACCATACTATTTTTATAGTAATATATTAGTGTAAAAACAGAAATAAATCAATAGAAAGGAGCTGAAACAAATGCTTGAAAAATACAAAATATCAAAAGAAGTTTTATAAATCTAAATATTTAGACTATCAAAAATTACTAGATAATACAGCTAAAGTAAAAGGAAATCATGCTTTAATTGTCTTGAAATGGTGTTATAGGGAAGCTAGAAAACTAGAAATTACATCTAATGATATTTCTAAAGATTTAAAAGCCTCATCATTTAAATCTAGATCTGTAATAAAAACAATTTATGAAAATGTATTTTTAGATAAAATGTATTTTATTTCAGGTTCAAAAACTGTTAATGGTATTAATAGAAAAATACCTATACATAATGATATTTTACCTTTATTTGAAAAAATATATAAAGATAATAAAAAATAATATTTATTTCCTAATAACAATGAAACTTTATTAGGTACATTTCAGTCTTTTCTTGAGAGAGAAGGTGTTCAAGGAACTCTTCATTCAGTAAGGCATACTTTTATAATAAGAATGCAACAAAAAATATAAAGTTAAGTCAAATTCAAAAAATTATTGGTCGTTTAACTAATACAATTACGGATGGAGTCTATACACATTGGGAGATAAAAGATTTAATTGAATCTATAAATAAATTAGACTATAATTGTGTTACATTTATGTTCCAATCTAAATAAAAGTTAAGAATTGTATTTAGATTTTTAATTAAAGTAAATAAATTTTATTTGAAGTAAAATAAAAAGATAGGGCATTTTTAGTGGTATCTTAATGAATTTTATAAAAAATACACTCTAATAATCTATTTAAGATATTTTATACATATATTGAAAAAGTTTATTTTATACTCTAGGACTTGATATATTTGAAAAAAAAGAGGAAAAAACTAAAAAACATACAAATATTAATATAGCAAATTCTAATCCTCAAAAAGTAAATACAAATATACTTTATATAAATAAAACAAATATAAAAAAGAATATTAATATAAATGCAAAAGGTATATTGCTTGAAAATAATAAATTTAAAGTATTAAAAGGTAGTACATACAAAATTGATACCAATCCTTCATTACACAAAAAAATAGCAGACCTTAGAGTATATTGTTATAAGGAAAAAATTATAAAAAACGGAATATTTCTAAAAGATTATATTTTCACGAGTCCATCAAATGCTGCTTCTTTTATATTAGGTTCATCTTCTAACGGTAAATATTTATGGAAAAATGAAAAAGGTTTATCATTAAACGAAATTTCAGATAACAAAAATATTGAAACAATAAATTTATTTTTCAAAATGTATATAAAAATTGCAAATAAAGAAGTTAGTGCAAAAGCTTTATTTAATACATCTACAAAGAAAATAACATTATTAAAAGAAAGTGAAATTATTGAAATAAATTCAAAATCATTATCAAAGAAAAGTAAAAATATGCGTGAGAAGGCTTTTAAAAAAGGTTATATAAAAAACGGAAAATTACTTAAAGATTTAAGATTTGATACACCTTCATCAGCTACTGAATTTATAACAGGAATGACTAAAAATGGTAGAAATGATTTCAAAAATAAGGATGGAAAAACTTTAAATGAACTAGTATATAAAAATAATATGGATTACTCCAAAGAGTAATCCATATTTTTAATCTCTTGATCTTCCAAATAGTCTTAATAAATACAAGAACATGTTTATAAAATCCATGTATAAATTAAGAGCTCCTAATATTTGAACTTTCTCAATAATATCTTCTTGTCCTTCTTCATAAAGATAAATCATATTATTTTTAATAATTTGTGTATCTACTGCTGTATATATCATAAATATAAATAAACCAATAATTGATATTCCTATATCTAAACTATTATTTCTTAAAAAAATATTCAATATAGACATAACTATTATACCTATTATTGCTCCAAATAAATATTTAGTATAGCTCATTAAATTACTGTTAGTAAACATCCCATAGATCGTCATAACAAAAAACATTGTTGAAGTTCCTAAAAAAATATTTAATATACTAAGTGTATTATAAGCATACATTATAGGAATTAATGTTATCCCTAAAACAACAGCATATCCTAAAAACATAATTTTTAACGCAACTGCACTCATTTTATTAATTCCATATCCCATACCAAATACTAGGGCTATCATTATTAAAAAAGAAATTCTTGAAAATCCAATAGAAAATTCAGCTAAATTAGAATTATATAATCCTAAAAACATAATTCCAAATGTTATTAAAAGACCTATACCCATCCAAAGATATGATCCTTGTATTTTCTTTGATATTTCATATTCCAACTCAACACTACTATAATATCCTCTACTCATAGTTAACCTCCTTAAGTATGTTTAAAATTTAACATTTATTTCTTTTAATAAATCTTCTATAAATTTATCTTTTCCAATTGTTTCACTATCAGTTGAACCAAATCTTCTAACATTAACTTGGTTATTTTCAACTTCATTTTTACCAATCACCAATTGAACTGGTATTTTTTGTTCAGCATTAGCTTCTCTAATCTTATATCCTATTTTTTCATCTCTAGTATCTAATTCTACATCGATACCTTTTTGTAATAATTCTCTATATAATTTTTCTGCATATGGAACTTGTTCTTGTGAAATAGTCAATATCTTAACTTGAGTTGGAGCAAGCCAAACAGGGAATGCACCAGCATAATGTTCTATCAATATTCCCATAAATCTTTCCATAGACCCAAACATAGCTCTATGTATCATAACTGGTCTATGTTTTTCTCCATCTTTACCAACATAAGACATATCAAACCTTTCAGGTAAATTCATATCAAGTTGTATTGTTCCTGTTTGCCATATTCTACCTATAGAATCTTTCATTTTAAAGTCTATCTTAGGACCATAGAATGCTCCATCCCCAGGATTTATTCTATAATCTATTCCTGCTTCTTTAAGAGTTTCTTCTAAAGCTTTTTCTGAAATTTCCCAAACAGCATCATCTCCAACTGCTTTTTCTGGTTTAGTTGATAATTCTACATGGAAATCAAATCCAAATAATTTATAATATTTATCATAAAGTGTTATTATTTCTTTAATTTGCTCTTTTATTTGATCTGGTGTACAGAAAACATGAGCATCATCTTGAACAAAAGCTCTAACACGCATTAGACCATGTAATGCTCCACTGAATTCATGTCTATGAACATGTCCCATTTCAGCATATTTTAATGGTAAATCTTTATATGAATGTAAAGTGTTTTTATATGCAATTATAGAACCTGGACAATTCATAGGTTTTATCGCATATACTTTTTCATCAATTTCTGATGTATACATATTTTCTCTATAGTTAAACCAGTGCCCTGATATTTCCCATAATTCTTTATCTAACATTATTGGTGTTCTTATTTCATCATAAGCTTGTTTTCTATGTTCTATTCTCCATAATTCTTGTAATCTATTAAATAATCTCATTCCTTTTGGCATGAAAAATGGGAATCCAGGTCCATGTTCATCTATAAAGAATAGATTTAATTGTTTTCCTAACTTTCTATGGTCACGTCTTTCAGCTTCCTCAACTTGTCTTATATATTCATCTAATTCTTGTTGAGAATAAAAAGCTATACCATAAATTCTTTGTAACATTTTATTTTTAGAATCTCCACGCCAATAAGCTCCGGCTGAATTCAATAATTTGAAAGCTTTAATATATCCAGTTGATGGTAAATGTGTACCTCTACAAAGATCAGTAAATTCACCTTGTGTATATATACCAAATTCATCTCCTTCTAAAGAATCTAATATTTCTACTTTATAACTTTGACCTTTTTCTTCAAAATACTTACGGGCTTTTTCTCTATCCCAAACTTCTTTTATAAATTTTGAATTTAATTTTATCAATCTTTTCATTTCTTTTTCTATGCTAACTAAATCTTCTTCAGTAAATGGTCTTTCTGTATCAAAATCATAATAAAACCCATTTTCTATAGCAGGCCCTATAGTAACTTTAGTATTAGGAAATAAATTTAATACAGCTTCTGCCATAACATGAGCACTACTATGTCTTAAAATTTCTAACCCTTTTTTAGTATCTGTTGTTATTAACTCTAATTCTCCTGATTCATTTATTATATAACTTACATCTACTTGAACTCCATTGAATATTGCACCAACAGTTTTTTTTGCTAAAGATGTTGATATAGTTTTAGCAAATTCTATAACACTCATACTTTCTACTGATTTCTTTGAACCATCAGGTAATATAATATCTAACATATTTACTCCTCCTAAAATTATTCTTTATTACTTAATTCTATCATATTTAAAAATATATAACAAGTACAACTAAACAAGTGCAGCTTCAACTTCTTCTATTGAATTAAATCCTTTTTGTTTAACAACATCACTATGAGTTATATATATTAAATTTTTTCCTTCTTTTACACATTGTGTAACATAATCAAAATAAAAAAGAACTGTACGGGTCGAATAACTACTTAATTCTCCTATCAAATAAGTTTGTACTGATGCTCTTTCAGGAATATCACCTGAACTTCTTAAGGGTCTACATAGTTTAGAAAATTTAGGAAATTTATTTTCAAACTCATCTCCCCAATTAAGATATATTTTTTCAATCTGTTTTATCAAAGTTAAAGACCCATTACTTATGTTTGGAAGTAAATGTTTGACACCATCAAACTCACTAGGAGCTGAATATTCCATCATTCTTATATATTTTTCTTCCAATAAATTCCGTCCTGCTTTCTTTGCTTCTATTAAATCTTGTTTATAACTTTCAAGTATTTTATCAGGTAAATTATCCCATTGCCCACTACGCATAATTATAAACTCTGGTTTATTATTTTGGCATTCTGCAACACCACCTGTATTTTTAAGTACAGAAAACATTTCCCATTCTCTATCTATTATTTCTTTAATTAATTCTTCTCTTACCATAATAAACTCCTAATCTTCATATGGAGACCATGTTTTTAAAAATTCATCATCTATATTTGATTGTATAAATATAGCATGGTTTACCAAAAAATATCCTTTAATATTACTTAGTTTTTGCTTTTTAAGTTCTTCAACTAAAAAATAACATATTTCTTCTATTTTATTAGACATTTTATACATGTCATAATTTTCAAGCAATAATTCATTTATACGATTATAAACTAAATCACCAAGTATATCTAATTCTTTAAGACCTTTTGAATACCATTTATAAAAAGGCATATATTCTTTATTTAAAAGATAAACAAGATGAATACTATTTTCTATAAATTCACTAAAAGCTTTATTTGCGCCTATTAAGTCTCCTCTTTTCATCAATCTCAAATAATTATATTGTCCAGATTGAGCTATTTTAGTACAAACTGTAGCTATTTTATTTTGTCTTATAATTTCAGGATAATATTTTATTTTTTCTAATATATTAACTAAATCGTCATTACCTTTATAAAATATATCTCCACTAGTCAAAATTTTAAAGACGTACTCAGGTATTTTTTTATAATCTTCTATAGTAAATTCATACTCATCTTTACCTAAATATTTATACATATATTCTTTTAAATTTTGAACTCCACGTCTTTCAGATACTACATCACTATACACGTGTTTTATTCCTAAAAATTCCGAAGGTAAACAATACAATATATTTTTTAATTTTATAGCATATTTTTCAAAATCATCTTCATTCAAAAATATAACCGGCATAAAAGTATAGTCATGATCTTGTGAATACTTATCGTCATAACCTAAAACTTCTGACCCTTCTCCAATTAAAGCTATATTTATTTTATCTAAAACTTCAGGTAAATCTTTTTTTATCTTGGGTAATAATAATTTATTAGTAAATTCTTTAGACTTATCTATTAATCTAGCATCTTCTCCTATATCTAAAGTTATTTTTTCATCTTTTTTCAAACTTTTAATATATCTTATATTTTCAACTAAATTTAAATAATTAACACTATTTTTACCAAAAGATTTTTCTACAATTACTAATGCTTTTTCTAATATATTTGCACTCGACTCTAAATCACCTTCCTCTAGTTTTAAAAGACTTAAATTATTTAAAGTTGATGAATACATTGCATGATTAATTCCTAAAGTTTTTTCATAAATAGATTGTGCTTTTTCTAAACATTCATAAGCCTTATCCATTTCGCCTTTTTCTTTATACGGAATAACTAAATTATTTAAAGTCGTTGCATATTCTACTATATGTTCTGGCATATTAGGTAAAATATTAGCACTTTGTTTATGATAGTATATTGCTTTATCCATATTACCTACATTTTGATAATACAGCCCTAAATTATTACATACGCCACAAAATTCATAAGAAAAAGTTTTACCGTTTAACTTATATATATCTATAACTTTCAGATACATAGATTCAAGATTTTCTAACTCACCTTTAAATCTAAGTACTTCTATAGTATTTAATATAGTAGTCGCATACGCAACGCTCATATTACCTTCTAATTCTAAGACTAAATTTTGTACTTTCTCTAAAGTTTTTAGTCCCAAATCATATTCACCTATATATTTACTTGCTCCTCCTAATTCATTTAAGTAATATATATTTTTTGCAGATTTTTCTCCATATATTTTTTCTGCTAATTCACATATTTTTTTTAGAACTTCCACTTCCTCTATTGCATTTGATTCAATTTGACATTTTTTTCTTTTATAAAGAAGGTCATCGAATTCTTTATTCAAATCATTCATCATTTTTCTCCTTTTTAAATATAAAATCAAGTTTAGTCTCTGCTATAACTATACCAGCAAATACAAGTAATGTTCCTACTAATATATTCAAACTAAAACTGTCATAACCAGAAATAATAGATATTAATACTCCAAAAACCACCTCTAAAGATAAGAATAAAACAGTTCTTGATGCGCTTAAAACTTTTTGAGCCATAATCTGTAAATTATATGCAACAAAAGTACCAAAAACACCTAAATAAATCATCGAGATCAAACTAGTACTATTTAATTGTTTAATTTCTCCTTCAGTTAAAGAAAGTAATAAGCATAAAATCATTACTGTAAAAAATTGAATAAAAGACATAACAAAAACATTTATTTTATTAGCATATTTATCTATAACAATAATATATAGTGCAAAAAATATGGCACATAACATAGATAATAAATCTCCTTTATTAATTTCTGAAAAACTTGAGATATTTCCTGAAAGTAATAAAGTTCCAAAAAAAGCTAATATTGACGATATTATTGTAAATATATCTAATTTTTTTCTAAAGAAAATCAACAAAATATACGGAACAAAAATTACATTTAATCCAGTTAAAACAGAATTTTTAGCTGGAGTTGTATAATTTAGTGCCATTGTTTGTATACTATATCCTAGAGTCAAAAGAACACCTTGTATAATTCCAGGAAGTAGCATTTCTTTTTTTATCTTTATTTTTTTAAAAAATATAACAAACATGAGAAGTATACTTGCTACTAAAAAACGTATAAATAATAAATAATAAACTCCTATACCATTATCCATAGCAAGTTTAGTTACAACAAATCCAGTCCCCCAAATTATAGCCACAACTATCATTATTAATTCTGCCAAACGCACTCTTTTATCCATTCATTTTCATCCTCCTCACTTTAAAAAAACTCTCTTAGGAGAGTTTTTTCTATTTAATAACAATATTTAACAACTTATTTTTTACCAATATTTTTTTTACAATTTCCTTACCTTCTATAAATTGTGATACATTAGATATTTGTAACGCTTTTTCAAAAACCTCATTTTCTGTTGAATCAAGCTTAGTAACTAAAGTTCCTCTTAATTTTCCATTAACTTGAACAGCTATAGTTACCTCATTACTTATAGTTAATTTCTCAATAAATTTAGGCCAACTAGCATTAAATATATATCCTTCTTCACCCATTTCTTTCCATAATTCTTCAGAAACATGTGGTGAAAATGGTGAAATCATTAAAATTATAGATTCCATTGATTCTTTAAATATTTTATCTGATTCTGAAGATTTTTCATTTATATCTAAAACATTTTGTTTAAATGTAGTCAACTCATTTAAAAGCTCCATAATAGCTGCAATAGCTGTATTAAAATGGAAATTATCCTCCATACTTTCAGTTACTTTTTTAATTGTTAAATGAGTTTTTCTTTGTAAACTTTCATCATATTTATTTCTATTTTCAACAATAGTTTCATTATATTTTTTATTTAATATTTCTCTATTTTCTTGAACTAATAAATATATTCTATTAATAAATCTATACGCTCCAACAACACCATTCATATTCCACTCTAATTCCTTTTCAGGTGGTGCAGCAAATAAAGAAAACAATCTTGTAGCATCTGCTCCATATTCTCTTATTATACTTTCTGGATCAAGTCCATTATTCTTAGATTTAGACATTTTTTCAAGTTTAGAAACTAATATTTCACCTGTTTTTTTACTTACAGGATTACCCTCTTTCATTTCTACTTCATCTCTAAATAAATATCTTCTTTCATTATTTGAATAATATGAATAATCAAGAACCATACCTTGAGTTAAAAGATTTTTAAATGGCTCATTTGTATCTAAATAACCTAAATCTCTAAATACTTTGTGGAAAAATCTTGCATAA
>NZ_CDRRBS010000022.1:0-14489 GCF_977040545.1 Pseudostreptobacillus sp.
GCTGCTCTACTCCGCGATATTTAAATGGTGCCTCGGGCCGGACTCGAACCGGCACGGGATTGCTCCCACAGGATTTTAAGTCCTGTGTGTCTACCATTTCACCACCAAGGCTCACTTATCGTGACAATATTTATATTATCATATTTTTTATTTTTTGTCAAGAAAAAAATTTTGGTGCCTAAGAAAGGATTCGAACCTTCGACCCTGCGGGTATGAACCGCATGCTCTAGCCAACTGAGCTACCTAGGCACACTGACAATAAATATATTATCATAAAAATACTTACTTGTCAATAAAAAAGCTTTAAATATTTTATATTTTTTAAAAAACTAGGAATCCAAAAGGATTCCTAGTCTATTTTATACCATTAAATCATTTAAACTTTCTGTCAATGTAGGGTGAGTATATATATAATCTCTTAACACAGTAGATTTAATTTTTTCACTAATAGCTAAAGCTAGTAAATTTATAATCTCATGTGATTCTGAATTAAATATTACTGCTCCTATAATTTCATCTTCTTTATTAACTAATACTTTAGAAAATCCTTCTGTTTCTCTTAAAACATGAGCTTTAGGTATTCCTGCTGTCAACATATATTTAACACTATATTCAATACCTAATTTAGTTGCTTCTTTTTCATTTAATCCTACTCTTGAATAAGGTGGTTCAATAAATGTAGATGTTGGTATTAAACTTCTATCTTTTAAAATTCTATTAGAAGTTTTACCTAATAATTGTGGAAGTATAATTCTACTATCATCTAATGATACATAAGTAAATTGTGGTCCTCCTTTAACATCACCTGCTGCCCATACTCCTTTAACACTTGTTTCTAGGTTATCATTTACTTTAATTTCTTTTCTATCAGTAAGTTCTATATCAGTATTTTCTAACCCAAGACCTTCTATATTAGGAACTCTTCCTGCTGAAATTAAGACAAAATCAAATTCTTCTTCTTTTTCTTCTCCATCTTTAGAATACTTAACTTTAACTCTTTCTCCATCTTCAAATTTTAAAATTGGACTAGAAAAACTAAATTTAATTCCCTTATTTTCTAAAACTGTCTTAACAAATTCTGCATCTTTTTCATCTTCACTAGGTAAAAAAGTATTATCAAATTGAAATACAGAAACTTCACTACCAAAACTTGAAAACATAGAAGCAAATTCAAGACCTATAAATCCTGAACCATAAACTAATAATTTTTTAGGTAATTCCTTTAAATTCAATATTTCATTACTATACCCTATTTTATCATTAGTAATACCAGGTATATTTAATCTTCTTGATTCAGACCCAGTATTAATTACTATATTTTGAGAAGTTAATACTTCTTCTCCAACCTTAACTTCTTTATTTGAGATAAAGTGTGCCTCACCATTATATACATCAACATTAGGATTATCTGCTAAAAGACCATAATTTTTATTATTTAACTTATTTACTAAAATTATTTTTTCTTCCATAGCTTTTTTAAAATAAGCATTATTAACATCATAATTTCTTTCTAATCCAAGTTTAGTCATTTCATGTATTAAATGAGCACTATTTGCAAGCGATTTAGTTGGAAGACATCCAACATTTATACAAGTTCCTCCATACATTTTAGGATCTTTTTCTACTATTGCAACCTTTTTCCCTTGTTTTGCCATTTTAGCAGCTAATGTTTTACCTGCTTTTCCCCATCCCAATACTAATACATCATATTTTTTCATTTTTCCTCCTATTTAACTTTTCTACTTAGAGATATTACTCCTAAAATATAGAATAATATCCCACTAATTATTAATATAAATACACTTATTATATTACTTAATTCTTTACCATTAAATGTATATATCATCCCTAAATTTTCATTTATTACATTCACGACTTCAACCGGCAAACTTGAGGTAATATCTTTTGTAAATATTTGTCTTAAAAGACTTGCCGCGTGAGATGTAGGAAATATTTTAACTATAGTTTGCATAAATTTAGGTAAATTCCCTATAGGCATATATATACCTGTTAAAAATCCTGATAATACTCCTATTATACTTGCAGCAGTAGAATATGCTGAATGCGTTTTTAAAAATGAAGTAATAAAGAATATCATAGATGAATTTGTAAAATCAGCTAAGATTATTACTCCTATTATTTTAAGCATAGAATAAATATCCAAAATATTGCCACCACGAAGAAATAGTATAATTAAAGAGAAAAATAAGAATATTAAAGAAACCAAGAACCCTATAAAAAAGGCACTTAATATATATCCTCCTACTAATTCTATTTTAGTTATAGGAGAACAATTAAAATCTTTATTTATACCTTTATTTTCATCTTCTATTCTTTTACCAAAAACACCTACAGTACAAGTAATAGTTGTTGTTGCTATAAGTCCTGCAACAAGCCATGAATCAAGTAAAATACCCGCTTTATCAAAACCAGCTAAACTACTTTTAAATATATTTCCTGTAAATAATAAATATATTCCCAACATAATAAAATTTGAAAGCATTGATAAAAATACATTCATTTTATCTCTAAAAAATATTGTGACATTCCGTTTAACTATAACAAAAATCATTTTAATTCCTCCCCTGTTAAAGATATAAAGGCATCTTCCATACTTCCTTTTATAACTTCAAACCCTGAAATTTCATTTTCTACCTTTTTTAATATCTCTATACTATCAAGAGTATTTTTTATTTTTATTATAGCCTTATTATTCTCTATTGTATAATCATAATTTTTAATTATATCTTTCAATTTTTCTACTTTTTCTATATCTAATATCAACTTATTTGTAGAAAAAGATTCTCTTAAATAACTAGGTGTACCCGTAGCAATTATATTCCCTTTATTAAGTATAACAATATAATCTGCATTAAGAGCTTCTTCCATATAATGTGTTGTTAGAAAGACAGCCATATTATTTTCTTTTTGTATTCTAATTATAGTTTCCCAAATGCTTTTTCTACTTTGTGGATCAAGACCTGTGGTTGGCTCATCTAAAAATAATATTTTAGGTTTAGTAATTAAAGCTCTTGCAATATCAACTCTTCTTTTTTGACCTCCTGATAAAGTGCCATAATATTGATCTAAAAAATCTGATATATGAGTCATTTCAGAAACTTCTTTTATCCTTTTATCTAATTCTAATTTATCAAAACCATAAAGACTTCCACGAATAATAAGATTTTCTTCAACACTCAAAGTATCATCAAGTAAACTATTTTGAAAAACTATACCTATAACTTTTTTTATTTCAGTATCATCTTTTCCAACAGTTTTACCATCTACTATTATATTTCCTGAATCACTTTTCAAAAAAGTACATATCATTTCTATAGTTGTAGTTTTTCCAGCACCATTAGTTCCTAAAAAGGCAAATATTTGACCTTTTCCAACATAAAAACTTATATCATTAACCGCTATTTTTGAACCATAAACTTTTTTAATTTTATTCACTTCTATAATTTTGTCCAATAAATTTACTCCTTTATAGACAAAAAATATACCGGAGTATATTTTTGCCAAAAATTATTTACTTAATCTATATGTATCCATAGCTATCATCATTTCTTCTGCTGTTTCTATTTTATAAATTTTAACTTTAGAATCAGGTTTTGAATATTCAACATTTCCAGAAATTCTTTCATTATTTTTTTCATAATCTAATTCTATACCTAAAAATTCTAAACCTTTGAATATACCTTCACGAGCATAAGCTGCATTTTCTCCTATACCTCCAGTTACGGCTATAGCATCAATACCACCTAAAGCTACTATATATGAACCTATGTACGATCTAATTCTATAACACCACATATCATAAGCAAGTTTAGCTCTTTCATCTCCTGATTTTACACCATTTTGTATATCTCTAAAGTCAGAACTCTTACCAAATATACCTAAGAATCCTGATTTTTTATTCATTCTTGCATCTATTTCTTTAATATCTAATCCTCTTTTTTGCATAACATAAAGAACTGCTGCTGGATCTATATCTCCACAACGAGTACCCATCATTATACCGGCAAGAGGTGTAAGTCCCATAGATGTATCTACAACTTTACCATTTTTTACAGCACTTATTGATGCCCCATTACCTAAATGACATACTATTATCTTAGAATCTTTTTTACCTAAAAGATCTGCTACTACTCCTGAAACATATTTATGACTAGTTCCGTGGAATCCATATTTTCTAACTTTTAATTCTTTATAATCTTCTAAAGGTAAAGGATAAGTATATACAGCTTTTTCCATAGTTTGATGGAAAGCAGTATCAAATACAGCAACATTTGGTTTACCTGGTAATAATTCTCTCATAACTTTTATACCCATAACATTTGCTGGATTATGTAATGGAGCAAGTTCTGAAATTTCTTCTAATTTTCTGATAACTTCATCATCTACTAAAACTGAATCATCAAAATATTCTCCACCATGAACTACTCTATGTCCTACAGCTTCTACTTCGTTTACTGTTTGTATAACTCCATGTTCACCTGTTAATTCACGTAAAACTAAATCTATTGCAACCTTATGATTATCTAAAGGTTCTGGTCTTTCTATAACTTGATATGAATCCACTAAATTTTTATATGTAAATATCGGATCTGATATACCAATTCTTTCACATATTCCTTTTGCTAATGTTTTATTTCCTTCTATATCAATTAATTCAAATTTTAATGATGAACTTCCACTATTTATTACTAATACTTTCATATTTAATACTCTCCTATAATGTTAAAATTTCACAAAATTCTGCAGCCTCTGCACAAGTTATAGCAACTACATCTACTATATCATCTACACTACATCCACGTGATAAATCATGTACCGGTCTTGCAAGTCCTTGTATTAATGGACCTAACGCTTTTGCTTTAGCAAATCTTTGTACAAGTTTATATCCTATATTACCAGAACAAAGATCTGGGAATATTAAAACATTTGCAGCACCTGCAACGTTTGATCCTTTTGCTTTTTGATCTGCAACTTCAGGAACTATTGCAGCATCTAATTGCAATTCTCCATCAAATTCAAAACCAACTTTTCTTTCTTCTAAAATCTTATAAGCTTCTCTCATTTTAGTAACTTGTTCACCTTCTGCTGAACCTTTAGTAGAATATGTTAAAAGTGCAACTTTAGGATTTTGTATTTTGGCAATAAAACGTGCTTTTTCAACAGCAGATTCAGCTATATCAGCTATTTGAGGTGCTGTTGGATTGGGTAGAACTCCACAATCTGAGAATATTAAAGTTCCATTTTCTCCATATTCTTTAGTTTCTGTTAACATAACAAAAGAACTTGAAACAGTTTTAAGTCCTTTTCTTGGACCAATAACTTGAATTGCAGCTCTTAATACACTTGCAGTTGGTGAATTTGATCCTGCTACCATACCATCAGCTACACAATTTCTAACAAGCATAGCTCCAAAAAATCTTGAATCATTAAGTATTATTTCACGAGCTTGTTCCTCTGTAATTCCTTTTTTAGATCTTAAATGTACAAATTGTCTTATAAACTCTGGAGTTTTTTCATAAGATAACGGATCTATAATTTGAACTCCTTCTAAAGATACTCCAATTTTTGCAGCTTTTTCTCTTACTTGATAATCTTTACCAACTAATATTATATTTGCAAATCCTTCATTTTTTATTTTTTCCGCAGCCCTTAAAACTCTTTCATCTTCCGACTCAGGAAGAACTACTGTCTTTGCAAAAGCTTTCTCTGTTTCCTTTATCTTTTCAATTAAATCTACTGCCATCATATCCTCCTTATATATTAAACATTATTTTAATTTTTCTTAATTTAATTCTACAATAAATACTAATTTTAAGCAACTTTAATTTTAATAATAAACATATTTTTTATAAATTATAATAAATTTAGGCTATTATTAATTTTTTAACTTGTTAAAGTTTCATATAATGCACTATATAAACATCTCATTTACAAAATCATTGAAGTCAAAAATTTTAAGATCATTTTCTCCTTCACCTACTCCTAAAAATTTAACAGGTTTTTTTAATTCTGAAACTATAGGAAATATTATTCCTCCCTTTGCAGTTCCATCAAATTTAGTCAATATTATACCTGAAATATTAGATATAGAATTAAATATTCTTGCTTGTTCTAGTCCATTTTGTCCCGTAGTAGAATCTATAACTATTAAAGATTCATATTCATCAACATTTTGCTTAATTATTTTATCTATTTTTTCAAGTTCTTTCATCAAATCTACTTTATTATGTAATCTTCCTGCTGTATCTATTATAGCTATATCACAATTTTGAGATTTAGCAAAATTTAAAGTATCATAAACAACTGCTGCTGGATCTGAACCTTGTTTTTGTTTTACAAGTTCAACCCCTGCACGATTACTCCAAACTTCAACTTGTTCTATAGCAGCTGCTCTAAAAGTATCTGCTGCTCCTATAACAACTTTTTTACCTTGTTTTTTAAACATAAGTGCCATTTTACCAATAGAAGTTGTTTTACCTACTCCATTAACTCCTATCACAACTATTACATTTAATTTCCCATCTCTAATTTTTAATTCATTATTTTCAGAAATAGATAATCTTTCAATTAATATTTGTTTTAATTCATCATACATTAATTCACGAGTTTTTATCCCTTTATTTCTAACATTTTTTTCTAAATTTTGAACAACATCTAAGGTCATATTCATTCCTAAATCTGATTGAATCAAAACTTCTTCTAATTCTTCATAAATATCATCAGTTATAGGTATCCCCGAAAAAAAATCCTTAATTTTAGTAAAAAAGCCTTTCTTAGGCTTTATTAATAAATCATTTAATCCCATCTTTCTCCTTTTCTGCCTGTGATTTTTCTAAATAATCTGGCACTAAATTTAATAAATCAATTTTCTCTAAAATTCCTTCTTTCAACATATCATAAAATATACATGAATTTAATCTCAAAAAAACATCTGATAAAGATAAATCTATTCCTTTTTCTTCTATTTTTTTTCTATAAGAAATAGCTCCATCACCAATCAGTTTATATTTTTTTTCTAAAACTAAAGATATTATTTCATCAACATTAGATTTAAATCTTTCTCCTACCAGTTTACCTTTTTCATATATACCCGCATATAACTTTTCTTTATTAGAATCTATTATAGCTACAATATTATCTTTATATATATTATATCCTTGATAAGCTAGAGCATCTAATTCATTTACAGTATATATATTCACATCTTTTTTTTCTGCAAAAATACCTTTTATTAAAGCTGATGATATTCTAACTCCAGTAAAAGAGCCTGGTCCTATAGATATTATTACATTCATAACATCTGATAATTCCTTATTAGTAAAAGTAAATAAACTCATCAATTCATCTACTATATATGTAGAATGTGTTTTCTTTACATTTATATTAATATTAGCAATCATAGCGTCATTTTCATATAAAGAAAGTGAAGCTAATTTTGTTGAAGTTGTAATTAAAAGTGTCAACATAATTTCCCCTTTCAAATAAACAAAAATGGTATAATATCCATTTCTTTAATATTATACCATACTTTGTTATGAATTGTAATTAAAGTATTACCAATTATATGTAAGACCTAATTTTAACTTATATTTTGTTTTTTTATATTTTAATTTTTCATCTTTTTCTTTATATTTATGTCCATTTTTATTAGTAACAGTTTGCCCAAATATGTTATCCATTTCTAACTTAGATTCAAACTTCATATTTTCTATTATAGGCGCATCTATCTCTATATATGGTTTCACATTATATCCTTGGCCTAAAACTAATTTATCTTTTTCTTCTTCTTTTTCTACACTTTCTGATTTTCTAAGTTCTAAATTAGCACCTAAAATTAATCCTCCTTTAAATTTTATTCCATTTTCAAATCTTAAATAATTAATATCTAATTTAGTACCAATTACATTATTAAATCCTATAAAATTATCATTTTCATAATTTGATTCATTTTTATTTTCTAAAATAAATTCAGTTGAAAATCCTTTTTTTAATCTAGTTGAATATTTTAATAAAGTTTCATTTTTAATATCCATATCTATATCATCTTCAGATATTTTTCTATTTAATTTCAATTTATTCTCTATATCAATTTTTAATTTTTTAGAATTTATCTTAGTTATATTTTCAAATTTAATTTCTTTTTCATCTTTTTCAACATATTTATCTGGATTTGTAGAAGAATATGTCATAACTCCCATATATTCTTTATTCTCTTCATTTTTGAAATAATAGTAATCATGCATACTACTCAAATCATTTCCCTCTACAACATTAGTAATCATATTAACATAATCACCCTGATTTTCTTTTAATCCTCTATTTTCTTCTAATGAATAATAATCTCCTCTAACTATATATTTTCTATTAGAATCCTGTGTTTTATTATATTTATATTCTAATTTAGAATCATTTGATACATCAAACCCCGAACCAAATATATTGCTTTTTTTCAAATTAGTTGACAATTTAAAATCAATCATATCAATTCTTTTATCAAATTTTAACTTTGCATCATCTAAAGGAGTTTTTCTATAATTCCCAGTATGATGAAAACTTATATCAATCTTAGCTTGTTCTATTTTATCATGGCTATGATCTAAAACTTCCCAAAATTCATGATATCTCTTCTTCTCGATGTTATAGTCTAAACTAATATCAATACCATTTTTAAAATTATATCTTTCTTTAAGAACATCTAATTGTAATTTATTGTTTAATCCTAAATTAAAGAAAATATTTGAATTAATTTTTGTTTTCAATTCACTAGTCAAATCCAAATAGTACGGATTATATATATTCTTAAATGATACCTTAGGTCTTACATTAAAAGATACGTTATCATTTAAAACTAATATATATTTACCATCTATAACAGATGATAAAGGAGTATATTCAACATTACCTAATCTATGTCCATTAGGCATAAAAGTATATTTAAAGCTCTTTTTATTATCTGGTTCATATTTAAATCCTAAAGTAAATCTAGGCCCTTTAACCTTATTTTGTGTATTTGTTATATATCTTTCAAATTTAAAATCATCCTTATTTACATCATGCTCTTCTTCTCCATGTTCATGATTATGTTCATGATTATGCTCATGATCATGATCGTGTTCTCCTTCTTCATGACTATGTTCATGTCCACCTGCATCAGATTCATCAACATTAGGATCTCCTATATAGTCTGAAGAACCATCTACTCTCGTATAAGGAAGTTCTGCATTAAAACTTTCATCATTTTTTATATTTACATAATCATTTGGAAGATATTTTCCATCATCTTTAACAAAAGTTCTTTGAGTATAATAATATATAGGTTTTGCATCATATATATTTTTTTGATCTAAATTTGCATTAAAATTAAAAACAAAATTATCATTTATATTCATTTTAAAATCAAAAGGTGTAAATTTTGAACTCATTTTACCTTTTTCTCCATCTAATTCTAATTTAGAATTAAATTCATATTTAATATTAGCTACTGATAAACTAGACAATATCATAACTCCTAAAAATGTTTTTTTCACTAAAATCTCTCCTCTAACATTTAATTTCATTTTGTATTATACACTATTTAAAATAGTTTGCAAAACTCTCAAATTCAGTATTAAAGGTACTTTTAGGTAGTTTGTTTATTATTTATCAAGTATAAAAAAAATAAAAAAAATCAGTCTAAATAAAAAAAGGATTATCTTTTTAGATAATCCTTAATTTATTATTTTTCAATGTATTTACCATTATCAAAACTATATGATTTACCATTAATTTCTAAATAACCTTCAGCTCTATCCCCATAATTTTTAACTCCGAAATATACTTTCCCATCTCTTGATTCAAAAGCTTCTCCAGATGCACTCTTAATTCTATTTAAAACATAATCACGACCTTCAAATCTTAATCCTGCTACATCACCATCTCCAACAAGTGCTAGATTTACTTCATTATTACCATTTTTAAAACTATAAACTCTAGTTTTTTGTTCTTTTGCATACTCACTATAATCTATATTACTTTCAACAAAATTAAATCCTTGACCATTAACTTCAACATAAGCTTGATTTCCTTTTATACCTAAATAAATATTACCATTTTCATTTGAAAATGCCATACCTGAAGCACTACGAATTCTATTTAAAGTTACATTTGAATTATCAATTTTTACATTAACTAAATCTTTAACTCTATCATAAACAACATTCATATTCATATTATTATCTACACCTTTAAAGTTATATACATATTCATTCTTAGCTTCACCATATTCTTTAGAATTACCAACAACTTTTAAAGGTATATTAGTTGTATCATTTAATTCTAAGAAAGCTTCCTTACCTTTAATTCCTATATACATCTTATTTTCTTTAGATTCAAAAGCTTCTCCAGATGCAGTTACAACTCTTTTAAACATAATTTCTTTACCATTATACTTAACATAAGCATCATTTCCAGGAGTTACAACTAATAATATTCTAGTGTCACTACCTTCTAAATTAAATACATACTGATCCTTAGCATTTAAAACTGCTGTTTTTTGATTTTCAAAAGTAGTCACATTATTTGAATTTGCTGAACTACAACTAGACAAAGCAACTATAGCTGTTGCTATTAAAATTAATTTTTTCATTTATATCCTCTCCTATTTTTGATATAACTAATATTAACATTTAATTTTTTAATTTATCATATTTTTAAATATATTTTTCTATATATATCTCTTATTTTTTCATTAGTTAGATTAAATTACTTGCCAATATCAATCCTGCGTATGTTCCTATGACATAACCTAAAGTCCCAACAAGCATAACAGGAGCCACATATTTAGTCCATCCTTTTGATATTGCCATAGCAGTTGCAGTTGTAGGACCACCAATATTTGCATTAGATACCAGTATAGCTTCCTCAAGACTAAAATTAAATAATTTAGCAAAAGCAAAAGTTATAACCATATTAATTATAACCATAATCGCACAAAATACTAACAATAATGGTGAATTAACAACTATACTCTTAATCGAAGCTGGGATACCTATTACAGCAAAGAATATATATATTAAGAATGTCCCTATTTCTTGTGATCCTATAAGTTTCTTGAAAAAAGTTGAAAATACTGTAGCTAATATTACTGTTATACTTGTAAGTAATATATATTTATTAGCTAAAAAGTTTATAACATACCCTCTATCTTCTGCTAATATTAAATCTGAAAAGCCAAAAGAAACTGCAACAATTAAAACTGATATTGTAAAATTAAACGCAACATCTTCTAAAGTTATAGGTCTTTTAACATCTTTTTTATCATCTGTATTTTTTATATCATTTCTATACTCTCTTTTAAAATACTTATTAAAAAACGGAATAGTTGGTATTATTATTAATACAAAGAAATATAACACCATAAGAAGATTATCACTTACTATAAGAGCTGAAGCAAGTTGTTTATCAAGATTAAGAGCAGTTTGAACTGCAACAAAATTTACTCCTCCTCCAATATATGATGCAGTCATCGTACCTGCTATATTATTTAAAGTTGGAATATATTCTCTTAAAAGATAAAATCCTACTACTGCACCAAGCATAGTTCCTACTGAACTTAATAAAAAAATTATTGCAAGTCTACCACTTTCTTTCCATATTTTCTTTATATCACACTGAAATAGAAGAAGTGGTATAGCTATAGGAACAACATATCCCCAAACATCATCATAAACTTTAGATTCCAAAGGAATAATATTAAAATTAGATAATAATAAAGCTATAATAAGTGCCATAATCGCACCACTAATTTTAGCAACTAATGTATATCTATTTTCTAAAAATATAGCAATAGTAGCTATAACAAGAATAATAGCCCATAATATTAAAGTATTTTCTGAATTTATTATTGAATTAAACATAAGCTCTCCTTTTCATAAATATTCACTGTTAGTTTATCAGTTTTTTATATTTTTATCAATTTATTTTATATCATCACAAATCATTTGTATATACTTAAGTTCATTAAATCCCATATTATTATATAGCTTTATTCCCCTTTTATTATTAATTTCTACTTCAAGCCTTATTCTTTTATAATCTTTAAATTTTTCTTTTAAAAATTCAATAACCTTACTACCTATACCCTTACTTCTATATTCATCCCTTACATATAACTCTTCAAGCAAACACACCATTCCTCCTGCTTCTTGAGAGTAAGTTTTAGATAACAAACAATAGCCAAAAATTATTTTATCTTCTTCCATAATATATCCTTCTGTGTATATATTAGAACTTATTAAAGTATTAAAGGTTGTTTCAAAATTTATACTATCAACAGGATGTAAAACAGCTTCTGAATTATAGAATTCATTAACTAATTCTAAATATATATTTCTATCTTTTTCATTTATTTGTCTTATTTCCATTATATCTCCTATAACTCTATATTTTTAACTCTCATTGCATTAAGTATAGCTATTATTGTAACTCCAACATCTCCAAACACAGCAACCCACATAGACATTAAATTAAATGTTCCAAAAACTATAATCGCCAATTTAACTCCCATAATTATAATTAAATTCTGAACTATTATTGAATTCATTTTTCTTGATAATTTTATTAATTTTACTATACCAAATAAACTATCATTATTTATTATTACATCAGAATTATCTATAGTAATATCATGACCATTTTTACCCATAGACACTCCTATATCTGCTCTATTAATAACACCTACATCATTAATTCCATCACCAACAAACATAGAAATTCTTTCATCTTTATCTAAAATATCATACTTATCTTTAGGTAATAAATTAGAGAAAACTTTTTTTATTCCAACATTAGCTGCAACTTTATTTCCTATTTCCAAATTATCCCCAGTTAATATAGTAATATCTTTTATTCCCATTTTCTTTATTTCATCTATTGCAATTTTAGAATCCTTTTTTATTTTATCTTTTAAAACGAAAGATAAAACACATTCTTTATTTATAAACACAAATATTTTATCAAAATCATCATCTTTTATACTTAACCCGTAAATATCTATCATATTTTTACCACCTATAAGTATTTCATCATCTCCTGTATTAGCTTTTAGACCAATACCATCTATTTCCTCAAAAATTAAAAACGATATATCTTTATTAAATTCTTCAACTCCATCTTTAAAATTAAATTTATGACTTTGACATGCATCCCCTAAAAAATGCCCTTGAGCCTTATGTTCTTTTATTAAAACGTCACCTTTTTTATGTGCTTCTTCTTCATGACAACATCCACAGTGTTCGCATATACTTGAATATTTAAAATAATTTTCATCACTATGCACAAATCCATATTTGTTATTTATAAAATCAATAATAGATTTTGAAATAACATGTGATGATCTTTTCTCCATATTATATACATATTCATATACTTTTTTACCATCTATATTATTAAAATATTCATAAACTGAACTAACCTTATACTTTCCTTCTGTTATAGTACCAGTTTTATCTAAATATATTGCTTCTAGTCTATCAATTTTTTCAAATACATTAGCTCCTTTTATTAATAATGAATTTCTACTTGCATGTCCTATACCTAAATAAAAAGTCAGCGGTATAGAAAGCAATAAAGCACACGGACAAGCAACAACTAAAAGAGTAATACCATTATACATTGAATCATAAAAATCTATTCTTTGAATAAATAAAGGCGGGATAATTGTTACCATTAGTGCAATTAATATAACTATAGGAGTATAAATTTGTGTAAAACGAGTAATATATTTTTCAAGTTTAGATTTATTATGACTTGAATTTTCTATTATTTCAAGCATAGAATAGATATTACTCTCTTCCATTTTCTTTAAAACTACTATCTCTATACTTTCACTCACATTAATATATCCTGCATATATATTTTCTCCTTCCAAAACTTTTTTAGGTATAGATTCACCTGTTAAAGTTGAAGTATCCATATATGCCTGACCCTTAACTATTTTTGAATCAAAAAGTAATTTTTCCCCCTTTTTTAAAAGTAATCTATCACCTATTTTTATTTTTTCTGAATCAATATTTAAAACATTAGAATCCTCTATTTTATTAACAATAGTATTTTTAAGTGCAAGAACTTCTCTTATACTATTTCTAGAATTTATAATAGATAATTCTTGAAAATATTCTCCTATACTATAGAATAACATTATAGCACTAGCTTCTGCATAATCTCTTAGTAAGATAGCACCAAGTGTTGCTATCACCATAAGTACTTTTTCATTAAATATATCTCTTTTCTTAATAGAAATAAATGCCTCTTTAAAAACTCTATAAGCTATTATTAAATATGACATTATGTATATTGGATTAAAATAATATTTAAAATCTGAATCATATTTTAAAAACCAATAAAATACTTTATCTAATATAAAAGCAACTAAAAATAATCCTAAAGAAATATACATATTAAAATTTTTATTATTTAATTCTTCTTTTTCT
>NZ_CDRRBS010000023.1:0-14444 GCF_977040545.1 Pseudostreptobacillus sp.
ACATCTAATTTTTTAACATAGTTTTCAAGTTCATCATAACTAAATTCATAAAGTCCTTCTTTTAACGTTTTAAAAGTAGATTTTTTAGGCACTAATATTCTTAACTTCTTTATCAAACTTTCTAGTTTAATTATTGTATTTTCTGTATTTTCTACATCTTTTGACACATAATTTTCAAGTTCAAAATCAGTTACTCTAAAATCTATTTCTTCAAACTTTTGAAAATCTTTTAATAATCTATTAACATCATTTTTAAATAGTATTAAATTAAATTTTTCAAGTTTAACTATAGCCATTTTCTATCCTTTCATAACTATATTTTTTAATTCTTGTATAATATTTTCTTTTTTATTTAAAACATTTTCTCCTAAACTATTTGCTTTATTTTTAGCTTCTTCTAAAATATGATTAAGAGAATTTCTTTTATTATTTATTTCAAAATTTAATTTTTCTAAAAATTTTTCATCAATATTTTTAGTAATATTCAAAAATTCTTTTTCTAATTCAATCTTAGTATTATTTAATTTTTCTATATTTAATTTTTGAGAATCTTCTAATTTAGTTTTCATTTCTTTTTCAATATTCTCAATTTTTTCTAAAACTATTCTTGTCATACCATCCTCCCATTAAAAAAATATTTTATAATCTGAATAACCAAATTCATCTAATTTATTATACGGTACAAATCTAAGTGAAGCTCCATTTATACAATATCTTAATCCTCCTCTATTTAAAGGTCCATCTGTAAACACATGACCTAAATGAGCCTTATCAAATTTTGTTTTAACTTCTATTCTATTCATACCATGTGATAAATCTTGATAATAATTAATATTTTCTGTAAGTATAGGTCGTGTAAAACTAGGCCATCCACAACCACTATCAAATTTATCTAAAGAAAGAAATATCGGTTCTCCTGTAACTATATTTACATATATACCCTTTTCATAATTATCTTCCAATTCAGAAGAAAAAGGTTTTTCTGTTTCTGAATTTTGAGTCACTCCAAATTCAAGTTTAGATAAAGTATTTTTTAATTTTTCTAATTCTGGTTTTTCATACTTTTTATCAAAAACAGGTAAAAAAACACTATCTAAATTGATATGACAATATCCTTTAGGATTTTTATCTAAATAATCTTGATGATAATCTTCAGCCAATATATACATATTTAATTTTTCAACTTCAACTGCTATTTCTTTTTGATATTTTTCTTCAATATATTTACAAACTTTTTCTATTACCTTAACATCTTCAGCATCAATATAATATATACCGGTTCTATACTGTCTTCCTATATCATTACCTTGTTTATTTAGAGAAAAGGGATCAATTATTTTAAATAGTCTTAAAAGAATTTCTTCCAGTCTTATTATATTTTGATTATATTCTATTTCAACAGTTTCAACATGATCTGTAGATTTTATAGAGTTATAATCTGTGGTATCAGTTTTACCATTTGCATAGCCTACACTTGTTTTCTCTATTCCAAGTAAATTTTTAAAATATCCTTGTACTCCCCAAAAACATCCTCCTGCTAAGTATATTTTTTTCATAATTTATCACCTCAAACATATTTAATTATATCATTAAAAGGATAAAATATCAAATTAGTAGTTGATATAAAATAGCTTTATACATATTAAATATCGTTCATAAAAAATATTTTATAATCTTTCTTGATTTTTTCATTTATATAGTGTATAATAATTCTTGTCAATGAAAGTTGACAACCTCAATTAACCCCCCCTTTAGGAGCTAATAGATAAATATTAGCTCCTTTTTTTATCTTTATATCAAACAAGCACCTATTAAAAGGTGCTTGCATTATATTAATAATTTACATTCTTTCTACTGTTCCTATACCTAAAAGACTTAAACCTTTTTTAATAACTAAAGCTACTTTTTCACAAATTTCAAGTCTTGCTTTTGTTAATTCTAAATTATCCATATCTATTACTTGATTTGAATTATAGAAAGAATTAAATTCTTTTGTTAAATCAAATAAATAATCTGCTATAAGATTAGGTCTATTTGTTTCAAAAGCTTTAATTGTAGTAAACGGTAATTTATGTAAAGAAACCACTAAACTTCTTTCTAATTCGTTACTATTTTCAACTAACATTTCAGTATTAGTATAATCTATACCTAAATCTTTAGCTTTTCTAAGTATAGACATAATTCTTACATAACAATACTGAAGATATGGTCCAGTATTTCCTTCAAAACTCAATACTTTATCCCAAGTAAATGTAATTCCACTACTTCTATTTTGACTTAAATCAAAGTATTTTATAGCTCCAACTCCTACAACTTCGGCTATATTTTCTTTTTCTTCATTTGATAAATTAGGATTTTTTTCATCCACTATTTTTCTAACTTCTATATGAGCTTTATCTAATATTTCTTCAAGTCTTATTACATCTCCACCACGAGTTGAAAATATTGTTCCATCTCCAAATCTCATTATACCAAATTCTACATGTTCTTTAGCATAATCATAAGGTTTACCCATAAGTTCAGATATCTTAAACACTTGTTTAAAATGACCTTTTTGTCTTTCATCTACTACATATATAGCTCTATCTATATTCAAATCATCTTTTCTATATTTTATACAAGCAAGATCTGATGTTGAATAAAGAAAACTACCATTATTTTTTTGTACTATACATGGAGGTAATTCATCATTTTCAAAAAATACTACCTCAGCTCCTTCATCATTACGTGATATCCCTTTATCTTTTAATAATTTAACAATTCCTGGCATCATAGGATTATAGAAAGATTCACCATTAAATAAATCAAATTTAATATCTAATCTTTTATATACTTTATCATATTCTCTTAAAGAATATGTTATAAACTCTTTCCATAATGCTAAATTTATAGGATCTCCCATTTGTACTTTTTTTAGTTCTTCACGAGCTTCATCTTCAAGTGTAGGATCTTCCTTTGCAGCTCCTGAAAATTTAACATAAAGTCTTTCTAATTCTTCAATTGAATTTAATTCATAAGCATCTTTATCTAACCATTTATTATAGGCAACTATTAACTTTCCAAATTGAGTCCCCCAATCACCTATATGATTATCACTAATTACATTAAATCCAAGTTCTTTATATATTCTTGTAAGTGCATCACCTATTATTGTACTTCTTAAATGACCTACATGCATTCTTTTAGCAATATTAGGAGAAGAATAATCTATTAACACTTTTTCATTGTTAGCTTTGTTATATTCATAGTCTTCTTTACCTATTTTTTTACTTTCTACATTTAAAAAATTATTATCAACAAAAATATTAATAAAACCAGGTCCTGCAACTTCTATCTTAGAAATTATGCCACAACCGTCAAAATTTTCAATTAACTTTGTTGCTATTTCTCTTGGATTACTTCCTAAAATCTTAGACTTAGTCATAGCAAAATTACTTTGAAAGTCTCCGAATTCTTTTTTTGTAGAATTTTGTATATCTTCTAATTTAAGTTCAATTCCAAAAATTTTATTAACATTTTTAGAAAGAACTTCTAAAACTTCCGTAATTAATAATTTCATTTTTTCTCCTTATTTTCTTAAAATAATAACATTTATAACATAATATTGTCAATTAGAACAGTGTTAATTGATCTGATTCAGGTAAACTATCATCTATACATTTATACTTTATTAAATTCTCTAATACAGTTTTAGATACTTTACACCTCTTTAAAATATCTTCTATTGAACTAAACTCACTTTTATTTCTCTCTTCAACTATAGTATTTGCAACAACTTCTCCTAGTTGCTCCATAGCAAATAAAGGTATACGAATTTTACCATCTTCTATTTTAAATTTACAAGCTTCAGATTTATATAAATCAATATCTAACAGCTCTATACCTCTTGCTTTCATTTCTATTAATATTTCTACTAATATTAAATATTTTTTATCATTTACTGATAATTCAGATAAAGATTTCTTTTGATTATATTTTTCTCTTAATTCATCAATAGTTCCACTCATTTCTATAAATGAAAAATCATCTGCTTTTCTATTTAAATATGCAGTATAAAACTCTAAAGGATAATAAACTTTGAAATATGCTATTCTAACTGCCATCATAACATAAGCAACAGCATGTCCTTTAGGAAACATATATTTAATTTTTTCACAAGATTCTATATACCAATCTTTAACGTTACATTCTTTCATTTTAACTTTATACGCTTCCCAAGCTTCTTTATCATTTGGTTTAGACGGTCTACCCTTACGAACAAATTCCATGATATTAAATGCTTCCGATTTATCCATACCCATATCTATTAAATGATTCATAATATCATCTCTAACTGTTATTATCTCACTTAAGGTAGCCACACCATCTCTCACATATTCCTGAGCATTATTTGACCATACATCTGTTCCATGAGAAAGACCTGATATTCTTACAAGTTCAGAAAATGTTTTAGGTAAAGTTTCTTCTAACATTTTCTTAACAAAATCTGTACCAAATTCAGGTATACCATTTGTACCTAATTTATTTCCTATTTCTTCTTCGTTAACTCCAAGGGCTTCAGTTGAACTAAATATAGTCATTACTTTAGGATCTGTTAATGGTATATTATATATATCCACTCCTGTTAAATCTTGTAACATTTTTAATGTAGTCGGATCATCATGTCCTAATATATCTAACTTTGTTAACTGTGTATCCATAACATGATAATCAAAATGTGTTGTTATAGAACCCGAACTTGGATCATTTGCAGGGTATTGAACTGGAGTAAAATCATAAATAGATTTATAGTTAGGTACAACTATCATCCCTCCTGGATGTTGACCTGTAGTTTTTCTTGCTCCCTCACATTTTATAGCTACTCTTTCAATTTCTGCCTTATTTTTATTCCAAAATTCTTCTTGTATATTTTTTAATTCTAATTCTTTTTCAGCTCTAAGTGAAGGTTCTAATTTTTTTAAAGACATATTATATTTAGACTGTATTTCCATTTCAAATTTTCTTTTAATATTTTCTTCAAAATATTTTCTTGAATAAACAACAGCATTTTTCTCTGCCACTGTAGTTATAGTTCCAGCTCTAAATACATAATCATCTCCAAACAATTCTTTTGTATATTTATGTATTTCTCCTTGATATTCTCCCGAAAAATTTAAATCTATATCCGGAGTTTTATCTCCTTTAAATCCCATAAACACCTCAAAAGGTATTGAATGTCCATCACGGATTAAATTTTCTCCACAATTAGGACATTTTTTTTCTTCTAAATCTACCCCCGAACCTTCAAAATCTTTCATTTCAAAATATTTACAATTAGGGCATCTATAATGTGGATAAAGTCCATTAACTTCTGTTATACCCATTAAATATGCTACAAGTGATGACCCAACAGATCCTCTTGAACCTACAATATATCCATTATCAACAGATTTTTTAACTAGTTTTTGAGCTATTAAATACAAAACAGAAAATCCATTACCTATAATAGAATTTAACTCCTTCTCAAGCCTTTCTTCTATTTTAGGTGGTATTTTTTCTCCATATAGCTCATGAACTTTATCATAAGACATGCTTCTAACTAAATCCTCTGCTCCATCCATTACAGGCCTATATTCTCCATCAGGTATAGGTTTTATTTTTTCTATTTGATCTGCTATTTTATGAGTATTATATATAACTATATCTTCAACATCTTTATCTAAATATGAAAACTCATTTAGCATTTCATCAGTCGTTCTAAAATAGTTCCCTGTATCTATATTGTATGTATTAAAAGCTCTATCAGAGCCTAATAATAAAGCTGCTTTTGATTTTGCATCTTTTTTATCTAAATAATATACATTTCCAGTAGCAACAACTAACTTTCCTTTTGATTTTGCCATATCTACAAAATCTTTATTCATTTGATGTATAAAATCTATTCCTGATATTTCTTGTAAAGTTATTGCATCATTATATATACTATCTGGATATATTTGTACATAATCATAAAAATCCATAGCCTCAAGTATATCATCTTTTGACATACCTCTTATGTATAAATCAACTAACTTACCTTTATTAAACCTACCTGAATATATAGGGCTTGAAGAAATTAAAAAATTTTCTCTATCTGCACTTAAATCAGATTTTAATATTCTTGGTTTTTTATCACCATAGTATTTTATATGAGATATAGAAATTAATTCATATAACCGTCTCAATCCTTTTAAATTTTTAACTAAAATCGTAACATTTTCCGTATCTGCTTTGATAGGTTCTTTAAAAAGTTTTTCACTAACTTGCGTTAATCTTTCTATACCAAACGGAGATAAATAAGTTAAAAGAACCTTAAATACCTCAGCTGTAGCTTGGGCATCATCTATAGCTCTATGATGGTTTTCAAGTACTATATTAAATTTTTTAGTTAATGCATCAAGAGAATATCTTTTAATATCGGCAACCAATATTTTAGCCCATTCTAAAGTATCAATAAAACTAAAATTGTCATCTAAACTTAAATTTAATTGTTCACATTTTTTAGTTATAAATCCAACATCAAACTTAGCATTATGAGCAACAACTGTAGTATTTTTAATAAATTCTAAAAATCTAGGCAAAACTTTATCTATAGTTTCTGCATTATTTACCATTTTATCACTAATACCTGTTAGTTCTACTATTTTCATAGGTATTTTAATTTCTGGATTTATAAACTCTGAAAATTTATCTATAACTTGACCCCTTTTCATCTTTACTGCACCAATTTCTATTATTTTATCATTAGTAGAACTAAATCCTGTTGTTTCTATATCAAATATTACAAATTCTTCTTCCTCTATATATATATCTTTAGGATTTTTTATTAAAGGAGCCTCATCATCAACAACATAAGCTTCTATTCCATATATTATTTTAAAATCCTCATTATCCTTAACTCCATGAGCAACAAATGGAAAAGCATGAACTACACCATAATCTGTAACAGCAATAGCTTTATGTCCATGATATTTTGCTCTTTTTACTAAATCATCAGAATCAATAGTAGATATCATTTCACTCATATTTGTATGAGCAGCAAGCTCTATTCTTTTAACTTCTAAACTATCTTTTTTTATAGGTTCTACTTCTCCTATTATATCTATTTTTTTTAATCTAAGACTATATTTTTCTCTATAATTTTCATATGTACCAAGACCTTCTATTATATCTCCAACTTTAACTTTAATTTCATCTTTAGAGTTTATAAACTTAGAACAAATTAAAGAACTTTCATTATCAGTTATATATATATCTATAATTATTTTACCATTTTTAATTTCTTTCAATTCTATTTTAAATACTTCCCCACGAACTAGCGCTTCTTCATTAAGCATCAAAGAGTCTATTTCATTTAATGATGTAATTTTTAATTTAGGTTTAATATATGTTGATTTATTATTAAATCCAGATTTTCTTACTTCCTTTTTGACTTCTTTATCAAAATTAACCTTTACTTCACGAGGTTTAAATTTAAAATTCTTAGAATCTTCTAAATTACTTGTAACATTAATTTCATATCTAAGTCCAAAAATAGTCCATAACTTAGCTGATAAGTTATCAATAAAATTAATAATTTTATCATTATTAATTTTAACTAAACTACCTAATGATATTTCTATTATTCCATCTTTAAATGTATATGTTATCGTATTTAATATCATACTTAAATATTGATCTTCATTTTTTACATAATCAATTAAAAATGAGATAGCTTCTTCTATATCATTTCCCTCTAATTTTTTTTCATATTTATTAATATTAAATTCTATATTAATATTATCATCTATTTTAGAAATTAAGTCTTTAACTTTTTCTATTTCCTCAATTATTCCTTTAGATATATTTAATAAATCAAAATATACAATTACTTCCGTAAATTTAGAATTAACCAAATTTATCTCTTGTATTTTAATATTTTTAAGACCTACATTATCTTTAGGAACTTTTAATATTGCATAATTTTTAGACATTTTTGCTCCTTATTTTATTTTTAAATATGCATCTATAAAATCATCTATATCCCCATCCATTACCTTTTCAACATTACCTTCTTCATAATTAGTTCTATGATCTTTCACTAACTTATACGGTTGGAAAACATAAGATCTAATTTGTGACCCCCACTCTATTTTAGATTCTAAGCCTTTCAAATCTTTTATTTCATCTTCTCTATTTTTTAATTCTATTTCAAATAACTTAGCTCTAAGTACCTTCATTGCTGAAGCAAGATTCTTATTTTGTGATCTTTCATTTTGACAGGTAACTACAAGTCCAGTAGGAATATGTGTTATCCTTACAGCAGAATCTGTAGTATTTACATGTTGTCCTCCAGCTCCACTGGCTCTATATGTGTCTATTTTCATATCTTCTTTTTTTAAATTTACTTCTAAATCATCTTCTATTTCTGGTATTGCATTAACAGCTGCAAAAGAAGTATGACGTCTTGCATTAGAATCAAATGGAGATATTCTTACCAATCTATGAACTCCTTTTTCACATTCTAAATATCCGTATGCAAATTCACCTTTAATAGCAAGTGTTACACTTTTTACACCCGCTTCTTCTCCAGGTAATATATCTAGTATCTCAACACCAAATTTATGACTTAGAGCCCATCTTTCATACATTCTAAGTAACATAGAAACCCAATCGCATGATTCTGTTCCACCAGCTCCTGCATTAATTGTAAGTATAGCATTATTTCTATCATATTTCCCATTAAGTAAAACTTTAATTTTAAAAGTTTCTAATTTTTCTACAAACATATTTGTTTCATCTTCTAATTCTTTAAGACTCGCTTCTTCTTGTTTATAGAAATCAAATAGTATATTCATATTATCATTTAATTCTATTATTTCTTTAATATCACTAATTTTAGATTTTATAGAAGATATTTCTTTTAAAACTTTTTGTGAATTTTGAGTGTTTTTATAGAATTCTGAATCTAAAGTTAAAGATTCTAATTTTTCTAATTCCAAATCTAACTTTTCTAATTCAAAGATGCTCCTTAATATCATTAAATTCAATATTTTTTTCTTCTATTAATTTTTTTAATTCATATTCTTCCATAATTACTCCCTTAACTAAATATTTTTGATAATAACATATTTAATATTATTACCGCTATAACTACATACATCATAATTTTACCTAAATCTATTTTTTTTAAAGTCATAAATATTATACTTAAACTTGCAAATATGGCTAAAATTATTTCATAATGTTTAGTCCCTATTGATACAAATATATCAGGAAAAAATAGAATAACAAGTATAGATATTGGTATAGATTCTAAAAATTTATCCATAAATCTATTTCTTGGTATAGGGATAAAATTACCAACAAGTCTAAAAGTTTGTGTTAATATTCCAACCACAATAACAGTTAACCAAAGTTTCATTTATCCTCACCCAACTTTCTATTTTCAAAATATATAGAACATATAGAATATATACTACTTGTTAGTAAAAGTATCAACACTATTTGTAAACTTTTATTAACTATATTAAATGGTGGTACATACATAAATATCAATTTTAAAATTAAAGTTATACCTACAATACGTATATGTTTAAATTCAGACATAAGGCTTGAAATAAGGAGTGATAAAAATGTACCATAAAGAACAAACTTCATGGAATTTATAATTATAGCAGGTACAAAAGAACCGACTATAACCCCTAAAACTGTACTTATACCAAATGCAAGAAATCCCAATAAATTTGCTCCAAAAGCATACGAAAATGATTTATTTTTTTTAACAGCAAGATAAGCTATTAATTCATCAGTATACATAAGACCTATAATACAATTTGTTAAATTATCATATTTTTTCAATGATTTATACATAGGTATATTTATTAATACATATCTAAAATTAAGCATAGATGCTGCAAATATTGCTGAAATAATATCAAAATTAGGATTTTTAAATATCTGCATAAGCAAAGTTTGTGAAGCTCCTGAATATATTAGAAAACTCATAGATCCAGCTATTATCCCATTTACATCATAACTATTTGCTATCAATCCCAATGTAAATCCAAAAGGTAAATAAGCAATAGCTATACCTTTAGATTCTTTTATACCAGTTATAAACTCTGAGTAATTAAATTTTTCCACTAGATCCATCATTTTCAACTCCATTCTCTATAAATTCTTTTATATAATTTAAAACTTTAAAATTATTATTATATATATATTTTTTATTTCCATCAATATACTCTATTATCAATCTTTTAGTAAAGAAAAATTTAGTAATTTTTAATTTTTTAACATCTTTTATTGAATATATCGTAGATTTGTATAAAATCTCCTCTTGATTATACGATAAGTCTTCATTATTTATTAAAAATGTAACTACTAAAAAATATATCATATATGATTCTATTAAAAAATCACTTACTCCTCTAATATAGCTTATAAAAGCTAAAAATATTATAAAAAGAGAAACAGAATACATATATATAAAACTTTTATAATTATCTTCTATTTTTAATACTTTATATTTTTTCTTCTTATCATCTATACTATACACATAAATCAAAACGACAAAATTTATCATAACACAAGGAATAACTATATTTTTTGTTATAATTTGTGAAATTAATAGAAATAATAAAACAATTATTAATATAATACTTGTACTTGTAACATCTTTATTTTTTTCTAAAAAATTCATTACTTTAGATCACCCCAATTTTCTCCTATGTTATAGTTTACTTTTAATTTAGTTTTTTCAAATTTTATAGTATTTTCCATAATATCTATAATTTTATCCACTACATCTAAATAATCTGAATCTACTTCAAATATCAATTCATCATGAACTTGTAATAACATTTTTAATTTATCATTACATAATTCATCATATATTCTTTTCATTACTTTTTTTATAATAACTGCTGCACTACCTTGAATAACTGTATTTACAGCTATTCTATTAGCTTGTTCTCTAATATTAAGATTTCCTGAATTTATACTATGAACATATCTTTTAGTTCCAAATATAGTTTCAACATATTCATTTTCTCTACATTTCTCTATGATTTCATCAAGTAAAATTCTAACTTTAGGATATTCTCTAAAATATGTATCTATATATTCTTTTGCATCAGAAACTGGAATTTTTAATTCTTTAGATAAACCATAAGGTGTTTTTCCATAAAGAACTGAAAAATTAATAACCTTAGCTATATTTCTTTGATATTTACTAACTTCTACCTCTTTCCCTAAAGCAAATATTTTTCTAGCAGTTAATTCATGTAAATCTAAATCATTCATATATGCATCTATTAAATGTTGATCCCCTGAAAGTTCTCCTAGGACTCTTAATTCTATTTGTGAATAATCAAATGAAAGTAATTTTTTACCACTAGATGCTACAAACCCTTTTCTTATTTTAACACCTTCTTCTGTTCTTGTAGGTATGTTTTGAAGATTAGGATTTTGAGAAGAAAGTCTTCCAGTCGCTGTTCCTGTCTGATTATATGTCGTATGTATTTTTTTATTTACAGCAAGTTGCATAAGTGGTTCTACATAAGTAGATCTTAGTTTTTCATATTCCCTATATTCTAATATTAATTTTGCTATATTTATTCCTCTTAAAGAAAGAAGTTCTAATACTTCAGCATCAGTTGAATAAGAACCTGATTTATTTTTCTTTTCACCTTTTATCCCTAATTTTTCAAATAATATATATGCAAGTTGTTTTGGTGAACTTATTTTAAATTCTTCTCCACTTTCTACATATATACTTTGTATCAATTCTTCTATTTTTAATTCTAATTCTTTATTGTATTCCTTAAAATAGTCTAAATCTATGCTGATTCCATTATCTTCCATATACTTAAGAATTTTTGTAAATTTCTTTTCTTCATCATATATATTTTTAGTATTTTCATCTATTAGATTTTCATTAAGTTCTTTTTTCAAAATATATATTCCATAAGTTAATTTATTCATTCTTTCTAAATAATAAGAATGTAGATCATCTTCATTCATCTTTGATATTATTTTTTTATCAAAATTTGGTACTGAAATATTTAATTTATCAAATAAAACTTTTTCTAATTCCTGTTCTGCATCCATAGATATACTAAAAATAGCAAGAAGTACATCAAAATAGTTAGTAAAATAAATATTTTTATTCATCCATTCTTTACTTGAATATACTATTACATTTTTTTTATTATCTATTTGACTTATATCTGTTGATATTTTAAATAAATCTCCAATATTCTCTTTTTCAAAAGTATAATAAAGCTTTTCTCCATCAAAAAAACTATAACCTTCTTCACCTGAATATATACTAACCTCTGTTTTTGTATTATTAAATGTAGTTATAAAATCATCTAAATTTACAATATGTACCATATCATACTCTATCTTATCATTTTCTAATATTTCTTCTCTTATTTTTTCATATTCTTTTTTTAAATCAAGTTTTTGATATATATCTGCAAGCTGTTTAAATTTTCTATTTTTCATATCAAAAGTTTCTTTAAGCTCTATATCAACTTCTAAATTTTTAAATATAGTGGCAAGTTTTTTACTAATATATGCCATTTCTTTATCAGCTATCAATTTATCTTTAAGTTTTCCTTTTATTTCTTCTATATTTTCATATAAATTATCTATATTACCATATTCAGATATTAATTTAATTCCAGTTTTACTACCTATACCTTTAACTCCAGGTATAGAGTCACTACTATCACCCATTAAAGCAAATAAATCTACAATTTGTTCTGGATACACACCTATATACTCTTTGACATCATCTGAATTTTTTATCAAAAGATAGGGTTCTTCATCTGATTTTTTTCCAATTAAAGCTACTGTTATATTTTTTTCAACAAGTTGAGTTAAATCTTTATCTCCTGTCAATATTATTACTTCCATATCTTTAGAAAATTTAGTTGACAAACTTCCTATGCTATCATCAGCTTCATATCCAGGAATTTTAACTATAGGTATATTATATCCATCTAAAATTTCATCTATATCTTGCATCTGTTCAATTAAATCATCAGGAGCAGATTCCCTATTTCCCTTATATTCACTATATATTTCTGCTCTTTTCAATTCTTTTCTTCTTACATCTTTAGCAGCTATAATATAATCTGGATTAAAATATTTTATGGCAGCTTCTAATTGATTTATAAACCCTAAAATAGCTCCTATATTTTTACCTTTAGAATTTCTAAGATTAAGTAGTGCAAAATATGCTCTATACATCATAGCACTAGTATCTAAAATTAATAATTTTTTCATTTTATTCACTCTCTTTTATTTTATTATATATACTTTCCAAAACTATATCATTATACTTTCCAGCATAATATTCTTGTTTTACATCACTATTTATTAACTTATCTTTTAATTCATCCGGATACTCAGACATTACTTGTCTCACTTTAATACCTGATATTAAAAATACACCTGGAATTTTACCATCTTTTGAATATTTTAATAACAAATCTTTATCTTCACTTCTTTTTCTATAATCTATATTTAAAATTGGAACATATTTTCTAATAGCTTCAAGAACTGCCACTCCATAAGTACAATCTGGACATTCAGGATGAGCAAAAACTAATAGATTAACCTCACTTCCTATATTAGAAAATTTTTCTTGCATATCTTCATCTATATTTATTTTTGATATTTCTAAAACTTGTCTATCTCTATATTCTATTTTATCTGTAAACTTTAAATACTCTTTAAAATCTGCCATTTTATCCTCCACTATATTTTTACATAAATCTCTTTTTTAGTTTTAATTTCAATACAAGCTAATACCTTAGTAATATAGCAGCCTGTATCTAAATTATAATAAGAATAAGGATAACTAATTATTTTCCCTTCTTTATTTGGAGTATGTCCAAAATATATATTTTTATTTGTATAATTATGTGAAAATTCTTTTCTTCTTTCCCACATTAAATCTCTCTTAGATTGATTTTCTAAACTTAGTTCATCATTATAGAACGAATGTACAAAAATATTTTCTTTACCCACTACAATATTAGGCATTAATTCTAAATAATTTTTAAACCAAGAAACTGTTGATGTAAATGTAATTTTATTTTCTTTAAACCATTTATTATATCCTCTTTTAACTTTGTTAATATTATTAAAAAAAGATATTTCTGTATCTATACCTGAATTTTTATAAATCCAATGCTTACGCATATCTTCATTTGTCATAGACTTATATAACATATCTTCATGATTACCAAATATATGTATGATTTCATATCCTTCAGATATTAAATCTATATATTTTTTATAAAGTTCATAACTTTTTACACCTTTATCACAACTATCTCCCATTATGATTAATAAATCTCTAGTTTTCCTAAGTCTTATTTTTCTTAAAAGTTTCATAAATAAATTAAAATATCCATGAATATCTGTAG
>NZ_CDRRBS010000024.1:0-12956 GCF_977040545.1 Pseudostreptobacillus sp.
ATTTTAATGAAAGGATATATAAATATAGAAGGAGAAGGAGTTTCAACTATTGAAAGTATATTATATAGTATAATATATTCTTTCAGGTTTATATTTGGTGAAACAGTATATATGGTTTTGTTACTTACAATATTTATAAATGGATATATAGTATTTAATAAGGATAGAATAAGAAAAATATATATAGGAAGAAAAATTGTATTCTTAATATTTTTACTTTCTTATTCTTTATTATCTACGGCAGAAAGTATAGGACCTTTGTCATCTAATTTTTCAGATGCTGTAAGTGAATTGATAGGTTATACTTTTGAATTTAAAGGTGGAGGAGCCATAGGTTCTATATTAGCTATACCTTTTTATAGTATAATTAAAACATTACCAATGTTTTTAATATTAGTATTTTTAACAATTTCTTCATTATTACTATTTTTAAGTAAATATATTAGATTGTTATTTAAAATAACATCAAATATTTTAGAATACTATAATAGTGAAGATTATAAAAAAAAGAAAGAAGTATTAAAGTTAAAAATAGAATATGAAAGAAAAAAACAAGAAGAAATAGACTTGAAGAGAGAAAGAGAATTTGCTCAACAATTCATTAAGTTGAAGGATGAAAAATTAAATAAAGAAATATCTAAAAAATTAGATATGGATAAGGAACATGACAAAGAAGATTTTTATACTCCAAGTGAGTTGGAAAGAAAGAAAAAAGAATGGATAGAATATTGTGAAAGAATAGATAGACTAGAAAAAGAAGAAAAGGAAAAAATAGAAAAACAAACTATATTATTACGTGAACTTGAAAAAGAAAAACAAGAAAAATTTATACAAGAAGAACTAAAAAAAAATGAAGAAAATAAATTTTTAAAAGAAAATATAAAAGAAGATTTAACTATAGAAAATGAAGAAAATTATGAAGAGTTAAATAATAAGTATATTAGAGATATAGAAGAAAATTTTGAAGTTGAAGATATATCAGTAGAGGAAGAACAAGATATAGATATTCCTATGCAAACTGAAAATAACATGGATAATGAAGAACTAAATAAATCAGTAGAAGAATTGTTTAAGTATAAACAAATGGATCCAGAAAAAAAGGAAGAAATGAAAAGAGAAATAGAGTCTAATATTGCTTTACTTGAAACGGTTCTTAGTAATTTTGGTATAAATGCTAAAGTTGTAGATTATGGTACAGGACCTACTATAACAAGATATGAAATAAAGATACCTCAGGATGTTAAAGTTAAGAAGGTTACTGAGCTTGAAAATGAAATTAAAATGTATTTAAAGGCAGAAAGCATAAGAATAGAAGCTCCAATTCCTGGTAAAGATGCTATAGGTATAGAAACTCCAAATAAGATAAAAGAACCTGTATATTTCTCAAATATTATACATTCTGATGCATTAAATGAAGGTATACTTCCGGTTGTTTTAGGTAAAGATATAGTAGGTAAGAATAGAGTTATAGATATAACAAAACTTCCACATTTATTAATAGCAGGAACAACAGGAAGTGGTAAATCGATAGCTATAAATACTATGATATCTTCTTTAATAAGTAAAAAAAGTGATGATGAAGTTAAGTTTATAATGGTTGATCCTAAAATGGTAGAATTAACCTTATATGATGGTATAGCTCATTTGTTAACTCCAGTAATTACAGATCCTAATATGGCATCTGTTGCACTTAAATGGGCAGTAAATGAAATGGAAGACAGATATAGAAAACTTGCTTCATTTAGAATGAGAAATATAGAGGGATATAATAAAGAATTTGAAAATGATAAAATGCCATATATTGTAATAGTCATAGATGAGTTAGCAGATCTTATGATGGTTGCATCAAATGATGTTGAAAAATCAATAGCTAGAATAGCACAAAAAGCTCGTGCTGTAGGGATACATTTAATAGTTGCAACTCAAAGACCGTCAGCTGATGTAGTAACTGGGATAATAAAAGCTAATCTTCCAAGTAGAATATCATTTGCTTTAAGATCATCTATAGATTCAAGAACTATACTTGATCAAGTAGGTGCTGATAAATTATTAGGTAAGGGAGATATGCTATTCCTTGATAATGGTAAAGCTAAACTTGAAAGATTACAAGGTGCATTTATTTCTGATGATGAAGTAAAACAATTGACAGATATAATAAAAAGTAGTAAAAAAGCTGTATACAATGATAAGGTTTTAGAAAGTATTGATGAAAATGATGATGATAGAGATCCTTATCTTGAACAAGCTATAGAAATAGCTTCTAGAATATCAAGAGATGAAAAGTTGTCTATTTCTTATTTGCAAAGAGAATTGAGAGTTGGATTTAATAGAGCTTCAAGAATATTTGAACAGTTGAAAAAAAATAATATAATAGATTCAAGTAATAGATATATAGGTGAAGATAATAATTATTAGAAAGGAAGATGTAAATGTTTAAAAAGATAGTAAAAAAATTTAAAAATTATTTTTTCATGAGTAAGAATACTAAGGATATAGGTATAGATTTAGGAACAGCTAATACTGTTCTTTACGTTAAAGGAGAAAATATAGTAATAGATGAACCAACATATGTTGCTATAAATAACAAAAATGATGGAGAAATAGAGTTTATTGGAACTCGTGCTAAAGAGATAATGGGAAGAACACCAGTGTATATGGAAGTTAAAAGACCTCTAAAAAATGGAGTAATATCAGAATATGAGATTACAGAAAAAATGTTATCTAAATTTTTAGATAGAATTAAAGAGGGAGAATTATACAATGATAGGGTTATAATCTGTGTTCCAAGTGGAGTAACTCAAGTTGAAAGACGTGCAGTTGTTGATGCAGTTAAAGAAGCAGGTGCTAGAGAAGTTTATTTAATAGAAGAACCTATAGCAGCTGCCATAGGAGCTGGAATTAGTATGTTTGAACCTAAAGGACATTTGATAGTTGATATAGGAGGTGGAACAACTGAGATTGCTTTTATAGTTTCAGGAGGAGCTTCAAAAACACATTCTATTAAAGTGGCTGGAGATCAATTAAATATGGATATAGTAGATTATGTTAGAGAAAAATATAATCTAAATATTGGAGAAAAAACGGCTGAAGATTTAAAAATACTTGCTACAAATGAAGAAGATAGTACAAAAATGTATGAAATTAAAGGAGCAGAATCAGTAAGCGGTATACCTAAAGAAATTAAAATAACTGTTGAAGAAGTTAATAATGCTATAGATAAAAGTATAAATCATATAATTTATGAAATAGATAAAGTTATAGAAGAAATAACACCAGAGATAGCAGCAGATATTTATGAAACAGGAATACATTTATCAGGTGGAGGGGCCTCTATATTAGTTCTTAAACAAAAAATAGAAGATAAATTTAAGTTAAAAGTAACAATAGCAGATATACCTATTTATGCAGTTATAAATGGTATAGCAAATATTTTCCAAGAATTTGATAAATTTAAAGATATACTAATTTCAACTAGTGAAGATTATTAGGGAGTATATATGAAAGAGGATATAGAAGCGCTAGTTTTTTTATCAAAGGAAATAGTAAATATAAAAGATTTATCTACTTTTTTTAGTGTTAGTATTGAAGAAATAAATAAAATTGTGGATGAATTAGTTAAGGATTATAAAGATAGGGGCATAAATTTTGTTGTTGAAGATGGTAATTTATTAATTAGAACGAATCCGTTAAATGGAGAAACTATTAAAAATTATTTTATGCCTGAGTTAAAAGTAAGGAAATTATCTAAATCTTCTCTTGAAGTTCTTACTATAGTAGCATTTAAGGGACCTATAACTAAAACTGAAATAGAAGAAATAAGAAATACAGGAGTAGATCATATAGTTCCTGTTCTTCTTGAAAAAAAATTGATAAAAGTTGTTGGGAAGAAAAAAACTTTAGGAAATCCAAATCTTTATGAAGTAACAGATGATTTTTATGGATATATAGGACTAAAAGATAGAGATGAGTTAATGAGATTTGATAAAAGTAATTGGCTGGAAAGGGAAGAAGATGAGAATAAATAAGTATATAGCAGAATCTGGTTTTTGTTCAAGAAGAAAAGCAGATGAATTAATATTAGAAGGAAGAGTAAGTATTAATAAAAATGTTGCTATTATTGGAAGCGAAGTAGAAGAAGGGGATATAGTAAGAATAGATGGGGAAAAAGTTATAGTAAAAAAGGATTATGAGTACTATATTTTAAATAAACCTAAAAGAGTGCTATGTGCTAATGAAGATAAATTAAAAAGAACTTTAGCAGTAGATTTGATTAAATCTAAAAAAAGATTATTTACTTTTGGTAGACTTGATTATATGACAGAAGGATTGATAATTATTAGTAATGATGGAGATGTGTATAATAATGTTATGCATCCCAAAAAGAAATTGTATAAAAGCTATATTGCTAAAATAGATAAAGAAATAACAGAGGAACATTTAGATGCACTAAGATATGGGGTTGTAATTGATGGACAAAGAACGCTACCAGCTAAGGTAAAAATAATATCTAAAAAGGAAATAAGAGTAGCAATATACGAAGGTAAAAATAGACAAATAAGAAAAATGTTTGAAACATTAGGATATACAGTTAAAAATTTGAAAAGGGTTAAAGTTGGAGAATTGACTTTAAGAGGAATAGATGTAGGTAAGTATAGAAAAATGACACAAGATGAAATTAACTACCTTAAAAGTCTATAAGATTGGATGATTAATGAAAGAAATAGAAGAATATGTTAGATATTCAAGTCTTTTTTCATATTATAAAGATTTATTTTCTGATAAACAAAGAGAATATTTAGAAGCATATCTTGAAGAAGATAATAGCCTTACAGAAATAGCAGAAGCTTTTAATGTTAGTAGGCAAGCTGTTTTTGATAATATTAAAAGAGGGTGTAAAAGACTTGAAAAATATGAAAAAATGTTAGGTATATTTGAAAAAGATATAAAATATATTGAAAATTTAAAGAAATTAGAAAAAGATTTTAATATTGATAATTTAAAAAAATTGATACTAGAATATGAAGGAGGCGTGATTAGTGTTTGAGAGCTTAGGAAATAAATTACAAGATACATTTAAAAAAATATCAGGCCAAAGTAAAATAACGGAAAGTAATATATCAGATGCTTTGAGAGAAGTAAGGTTAGCATTACTTGAAGCAGATGTTAACTATGGTGTAGTAAAAAATTTAGTTTCAAGAATTAAAGAAAAGGCACAAGGTCATGAAGTAATAAGAGGGGTAAATCCTAAACAACAGTTTATAAAAATAATAAATGATGAATTAGTAGAAATATTAGGTGGTAGTAATACAGGATTAAATAAATCTATACATAAACCTACAATAATAATGATGGTTGGATTACAAGGTGCAGGGAAAACTACTTTTACTGCTAAATTATCAAAACTATTAAAAAAAGATAAACAAAAACCATTTTTAATAGCTGCCGATGTTTATAGACCAGCAGCAAAGAAACAATTAGAAGTTTTAGCAAAGCAGATAGATGTTCCATATTTTACTATACATGAAAGTAATGATGTACTTGATATAGTTAATAAAGGGATGGAGGAAGCGAAAAATCAAAGTTCTGATTATGTATTAATAGATACTGCAGGGAGACTTCATATTGATGAAGATTTAATGAAAGAATTAGAAAATATTAAACAACTTGTAAATCCTACTGAAATACTGTTAGTTGTTGATGGTATGACAGGACAAGATGCTGTTAATGTTGCTAAAAACTTTAATGACAGTTTAGACGTTACAGGAGTAGTTTTAACAAAACTTGATGGAGATACTCGTGGAGGTGCTGCACTTTCTATTAAAGAGGTATCAGGTAAACCTATTAAATATATAAGTGAAGGAGAAAAATTAGATGATATATCTGTATTTCATCCTGATAGATTAGCAAGTAGAATACTAGGTATGGGAGATGTTGTTTCTCTTGTAGAAAAGGCACAAGATGCTATTGATGAAAAAGAAGCAAAAGAAATGGAAAAGAAATTTAGAAAAAATCAATTTGATTTTGAAGATTTTCTAAAACAATTTAAATTAATAAAAAGAATGGGGTCTCTTGGTGGAATATTAAAAATGCTACCTGGTATGGGTGGAGCGTTAGATGGAATAGATTTAAATTCTGCTGAAAAGGAAATGAAAAAAGTTGAGGCAATCATTTTTTCTATGACAATAGAAGAAAGAAGAAATCCTAATCTTTTAAAAGCTTCTAGTAGAAAAATAAGAATAGCTAAGGGTTCTGGGACAGATGTTTCTCAGGTAAATAAATTGATTAAACAATTTGAACAAATGAAACAAATGATGAAAATGTTAAATTCTGGAAATATTCCTGGATTTGGTAGAATGGGGAAAAGATAGAAATGATAAATAAAATTGGAATTATTAGTTTATCAAGTGGTATTTTGGGTGAAGATTTTGTAAAACATGAATTATTGATAGGTTGTAAAAGACTAAAAGATTATGGCATAAACGTAGAGTTTATGCCAAATTCACTTAAAGGAATTGAATTTTTAAAAAAATATCCTGAACAAAGAGCAAAAGATATATTGCATGCTTTTAAGAATGACGATATAGATATGATATTATGTGCAATAGGTGGAGAAGATACATATAGATTATTACCTTATTTATTTGAAAATGATGGGCTAAAAAATGTTGTTAAACAAAAAATATTTTTAGGTTTTTCTGACACCACAGTAAATCACTTGATGTTAAATAAATTAGGTATTAAAACTTTTTATGGACAAGCATTTCTAACTGATGTTTGTGAACTTTCTTCTGAAATGTTACATTATACAAAAAAATATTTTGAAGAATTGATAACAACAGGGAAAATAAAAGAAATTAGACCAAGTGATGTATGGTATAAGGAAAGAGGGGATTATAGCGAAAAATCTATTGGTGTAGATATGCCGAGTTTTAAAAATAAAGGATTTGAATTATTGATGGGTAAACCAATATTTTATGGTGAAATTTTAGGAGGCTGTATAGAATCTATTTACTATAATATATTTGATAATAGTAGATTTTCTGATAGTGTAGAAATTTGTACTAGATATAATATATTTCCTAAGCTAGAAGATTGGAAAGGTAAGATATTGCTTCTTGAAACAAGCGAGGAAAAACCGACTCCTATTCTTTTTAGAAAAATGATAAATAAATTAAAAGAATATGGGATTTTTGATGTTCTTTCTGGAGTTTTAGTTGGTAAACCTCAAGATGAAGTATATTATGATGAGTATAAGTCAATATTGATAGAAGAGCTTTCTGATAAAGATATATCTGTTGTATATAATATAAATATAGGGCATTCTACTCCTAGATGTATAATACCATTTGGAGTTTATTCAGAAGTTGATGTTGAAAAACAGTTGATTAGTTTTCCCTTGAATATATCTTTTTAAAATGATAAAATATATACAAATAAAGTGAGAAAGAGGTAATATTATGATTTTTCAAGATTTTAAATATGAAAGACCTGATATAGAAGTACTTAATCAAAAATTAAAGGAAATAAAGGAAAAGGTAGAAAATGCAGATAATGCACAAATTCAAATAGATGCCTATTTAGAATTAGATAAACTATTACAAGATTTTACAACTATGACATCTTTAGTATATATTAGACACAGTATAAATACTTTAGATGAGTTTTATAGCAAAGAAAATGATTTTAATGATGAAAATTCTCCTGTAATAAGTTCATATATTAATGATTTAAATGAATCTTTTGCTAAATCTAAGTTTAGAAAAGAATTAGAAGAAAGATTTGGAAAACTTGTATTTGATAAGATAGATATGAGTTTAAAAACGTTTAAGCCTGAAATTATAGAAGATTTACAAGAAGAAAATAAACTTGTATCTGAATATGTAAAATTATCATCTAGTGCTAAGATAATGTTTCAAGGTGAAGAAAGAAATTTATCTCAAATGGCACCGTTTTCTCAATCTGTTGATAGGGAAGTTAGAAAAGAAGCTGTTAAATTAGTTGGACAATTCTTTTATGATAATATGGATGAGTTCGATAGAATTTATGATTCTTTAGTAAAAGTAAGAGATAGAATTGCTAAAAAATTAGGATTTAAAAACTTTGTTGAATTAGGTTATTTGAGAATGGGAAGATTAGACTATAATTCAAAAGATGTAGCTAATTATAGAAAGCAAATAGTAGAAAATATAGTTCCTGTTTATACTGAATTGAGAAAGAGACAAGAAAAAAGAATTGGTGTAGAAAAATTAAAATACTATGATGAAGGAATTACTTTCCTTTCTGGGAATCCAACGCCTAAAGGTGATAGAGATTGGATGGTGGAACATGCTAAAACTATGTATAAGGAATTATCACCTGAAACAGATGAATTCTTTAATGTGATGGTAAATCAAGAATTAATGGATTTAGATAGTAAAAAAGGAAAACAAGGTGGAGGTTATTGTACATCACTTGATTCGTATAAAGTTCCGTTTATATTTGCAAACTTTAACGGTACATCTCATGATGTCGTTGTATTAACACATGAAGCAGGACATGCTTTCCAATCTTATACAACTATGAGAAATGTAGAGATATCAGATGAATTTTGGCCTACGTCAGAATCTGCAGAAATACATTCTATGAGTATGGAATTTTTAACATGGCCTTGGATGCATTTATTCTTTGAAGGTGATACTGATAAATTTAAATACAATCATCTTGCAGATGCCTTTATATTCCTTCCGTATGGAGCTCTTGTAGATGAGTTTCAACATTATGTTTATGAAAATCCAACAGTAACACCAGCAGATAGAAGAATGAAATGGTTAGAATTAGAAAAGAAATTTTTACCTACTAGAGATTATGATGGTATGGAGGAATATGAAACAGGGTTATTCTGGTTTAAACAGGGTCATATATTTGAAATGCCATTCTATTATATAGACTATACTTTAGCTCAAATTGTGGCATTACAATTTTGGAAATTATCTAAAGAAAATAGAGAATTAGCTTGGGATAAATATATGAAATTATGTAAATTAGGAGGTTCTAAAACTTTCTTAGGATTATTAAAAGAAGTTGATTTAGATAATCCTTTTGTAAATGGAAGTTTAGCTAAAATAGTTCCACCTGTTAAAGAATTTTTAGCTACAATAAATGATCAAGAGTTATAACATGGAGTGCTAAGCACTCCAATTTTTTTAATAATAGTTATCTTGAATAAATGTATTTAAAATGTTAGAATAGTTGGAGTTAGGAGGTGAAAAAATGAGTTCATTACCAAATTGTCCGGAATGTAAAAGTGAATATACTTATGAAGATGGGAATTTATTAATTTGTCCAATGTGTGCTTATGAATGGTCAGGTGCAGTAGAAACTGAAGAGAAAATTTACAAAGATGCTAATGGTAATATTTTACAAAATGGAGATACGGTTTCAATAATTAAGGATCTTAAAGTTAAAGGTACATCATCTGTTTTAAAAATAGGGACACGTGTTAAAAATATACGTTTAATTGAAGGAGATCATGATATTGATTGTAAAATAGATGGTTTTGGTGCTATGAAATTAAAATCAGAATTTGTAAAAAAAATATAGGAATTTAGCTAGGGAGTATTGACAAACTAGCTAAAATACTATATAATCATTAAGTACAGCGAATTGTTGTGGTTGGATATATGTTTAAATTATTGTATTTTCTATATTAAAGACTATGTAGATAGTTTTTTGTGTGTTTATTTTGTTAGAACGTCAAAGTGCACACGAGGGAATATAGTCTATATAAGAATGTATAGAAATAATCCACGATGATTTGACCATATAAATTATAATAAAGTTTGGGAGGAGGAAGTATGCCTACAATTAATCAATTAGTGAGATTTGGTAGAAGCAAAACTGAAAAGAAAAAGAAATCACCTGCATTAAAAGGTAATCCACAAAAAAGAGGAGTTTGTGTAAGAGTATATACAACTACACCTAAAAAACCTAACTCAGCGTTAAGAAAAGTTGCAAGGGTTAAATTAGTTAATGGAATAGAGGTTACTGCATATATTCCAGGTATTGGACACAATCTTCAAGAACACTCTATAGTATTACTAAGAGGGGGAAGAACAAAGGATTTACCAGGGGTAAGATATAAGGTAATAAGAGGAGCTCTAGATACAGCAGGAGTAGTTAATAGAAAACAAGCAAGATCAAGATACGGTACTAAGAGACCTAAATAAATATAAATCATAAGGATAAGGAGGCAATAGAGTGTCAAGAAGAAATCAAGCTAAAAAAAGAGATGTTTTACCTGATTCAAAATTTAATGATATAATAGTTACAAAATTCATAAATGGTTTAATGGTTGATGGTAAAAAATCAGTTGCTGAAAACATTTTTTATTCAGCATTAGAGGAAATTGAAAAAGAAACTAACGAATCAGGATATGAAATATTTAAAAAAGCTATGGAAAATGTAAAACCTGCGGTAGAAGTAAGATCAAGAAGAATCGGAGGGGCTACATATCAAGTACCAGTTGAAGTTAGAAAAGAAAGACAACAAACTTTAGCTATAAGATGGTTAGTTAGATATACAAGAGAAAGAAAAGAATATGGTATGATTCTTAAATTGAAAAAAGAATTAATAGCAGCAGCTAATAATGAAGGTGGATCAATTAAGAAGAAAGACGATACATATAAGATGGCAGAAGCTAATAGAGCGTTTGCACATTACAAATGGTAATTAAGAGGAGGATATAGATGGCAAGGAAAGTTGCGTTAAAAGATACTAGAAATATCGGTATCATGGCACATATAGATGCTGGTAAAACAACAACTACTGAAAGAATCTTATTCTACACTGGAGTTAATCATAAAATTGGAGAAGTTCATGATGGAGCTGCTACAATGGACTGGATGGAACAAGAGCAAGAAAGAGGAATTACTATAACTTCTGCAGCAACAACTTGTTTCTGGAAAGGTCACAGAATAAATATAATTGATACACCAGGTCACGTTGACTTTACAGTTGAAGTAGAAAGATCTTTAAGAGTATTAGATGGAGCAGTTGCAGTATTTTCAGCTGTTGATGGAGTTCAACCTCAATCAGAAACAGTTTGGAGACAAGCTGATAAATATAATGTACCAAGAATGGCATTCTTTAACAAAATGGATAGAGTTGGTGCAGACTTTAAAATGTGTGTAAACGATATTAAAGAAAAATTAGGTGGTAATGGTGTACCTATACAATTACCTATAGGATCAGAAGATTCATTTGAAGGTATTATAGACTTAATAGAAATGAAAGAATACTTATTTAAAGATGAAACTATGGGTGCTGATTATGAAGTAATAGATATTAGAGAATCATTATTAGCTGATGCTGAAGAAGCAAGAGCTCACTTAATAGATTCAATAGTAGAAACTGATGATGAATTAATGGAAAAATACTTTGCTGGAGAAGAAATTTCAGTTGAAGAAATTAAAAAAGCATTAAGAATAGCTACTATTGCAGGAACTGTAGTACCAGTTACTTGTGGAACTGCATTTAAAAATAAAGGAATCCAACCATTATTAGATGCTATAGTTGCATATATGCCATCACCTGTTGATATTGCTGAAGTTACAGGAACAGATCCTAAAACTGATGAAAAAATTTCAAGAAAACCTGGTGATGAAGAAAAATTTGCTGCATTAGCATTTAAAATAGTAACAGATCCATTTGTTGGAAGATTATCATTCTTTAGAGTTTATTCAGGAGTTTTAGAAAAAGGAAGCTATGTATTAAACTCTACTAAGAATAAGAAAGAAAGAATGGGAAGATTATTACAAATGCATGCTAATAAGAGAGAAGAAATTGAAGTTGTTTATTCTGGAGATATAGCAGCAGCTGTAGGATTAAAAGATACAACTACAGGAGATACATTATGTGATGAAAATGCTCCTATAGTATTAGAAAAAATGGAATTTGCAGAACCAGTTATATCAGTTGCAGTTGAACCAAAAACTAAAGCTGACCAAGAAAAAATGGGTACTGCATTATCAAAACTTGCTGAAGAAGATCCAACATTTAAAGTTACTTCTGATCAAGAAACTGGACAAACTATAATATCTGGTATGGGAGAATTACACTTAGAAATAATAGTTGACCGTATGAAGAGAGAATTTAAAGTTGAAGCAAATGTTGGTAAACCACAAGTTGCTTATAGAGAAACTATACTTGGTTCATCTGATGTTGAAGAAAAATATGCAAAACAATCTGGAGGACGTGGACAATATGGACATGTTAAAATCAGAGTTGAAGCAAATGATGGAAAAGGATATGTATTTGTTAATGAAATTACAGGAGGAGCAATTCCTAGAGAATACATTCCTGCAGTTGATAAAGGTATTAAGGAAGCACTTGAAACAGGGGTTCTTGCAGGATATCCAGTTCAAGATGTTAAAGTTACTCTATATGATGGATCATATCACGAAGTCGATTCATCAGAAATGGCATTCAAGATTGCAGGATCAATGGCTATGAAGAAAGCTTTAAGAGCAGCTAATCCAGTATTACTTGAACCAATATTTAAGTTAGAAATAACTACACCTGAAGAATACATGGGAGACGTTATAGGAGATTTAAACTCAAGACGTGGAACTGTAGCAGGTATGAATGATAGAAATGGAGCTAAGATCATAAATGGAGCTGTACCATTGTCAGAAACATTTGGTTATGCAACTGATTTAAGATCTAAGACACAAGGAAGAGCAACTTACTCAATGGAATTTGAAAAATATCAACAAACTCCAAAAACTATATCAGAAAAAGTAATTGCTGAAAGAACAGGAAAATAATAAATAATAATTAAAGGAGAGAATTCAAATGGCAAAACAAAAATTTGAAAGAAGTAAACCACACGTAAACGTAGGAACAATAGGACACGTAGATCACGGGAAGACAACAACAACAGCAGCAATATCAAAAGTATTAGCGGCAAAAGGATTAGC
>NZ_CDRRBS010000025.1:0-12954 GCF_977040545.1 Pseudostreptobacillus sp.
AAAGTGCAAATAAAGTTCCTAGAATAGGAAGCTTAGTATGTTTTAAATAATACATTGCTCCACCAACATATTCACCTAGTTCATTCTTTTCTCTATATTTTATTCCTAAGATAACTTCAGCATATTTAAGACCTACAGCAAAAAGTCCAATAACAACCATCCAGAAAAGTGCTCCAATACCACCCATGGAAATTGCAACTGCAACCCCCATAATATTTCCTGAACCTAAGGTTGAACCTATAGCAGTAAGTGCAGCTTGTAAAGCAGATATATTTCCTTCACCAGAATTTTCTTTTACTACATCTTTATAAACTGTTTTTATAATTAGAGGTAATTTTACAATTTGGATAAATTTGAATCTTATTGTTACATATATACTACCTAAAGCTAATAATATAACCATTGGATAAGACCACAGCCAGTCTGATAACATAGTTATTTTTTCTATCATAATATACACCAACCTTTTTTAAGAGTAATATTAATATGGCTTACGTTTCAGTAAATTTTATTTCTTATAAGATTTCATTGTTTAATAATTTCATAACTGTTTTATATACTAACTCAGGAGTAACTGTATAACTATATTTCTTCTCAACTCTTTCTGTAAATTTATGTGCATCATATCCAAAGCATCCTATATCTAAAACAGGAAGAGATAATTTTTGCATATCTTCTAATGGAAGACTATATTTTACACCAAATCCAGGCATATTATTTTTTAGACTAGCTATTATAGCTGGATCTTTTGGTGCAGCTCCATAACTTAAGTCAGAAATATATGGGAAGAATTTCTTATATGCTAATTTATAATCAGTTTTAGTAGTTTTTACTGCATTATCAACAGCATCTATAAGAGCTTTATCCTTAGGATTTGTTCCATCTATATAGATATGAGGATAGTAAGGTGGAGAGAAGTAAACAACAACTAATGGATTTTGATCTTTCCAGCTAGCTTGTAATTTTTCAACCATTCTTTGAGCAAATACTCTAGTATCAATGCTTTCATCTTTCATTAGTTCTTTACTATAGTTTGCTAATACTTCATCAATATCAGGTTTTTCTTCGCTAACTTTTTCAAGAAGTTCAGTATATGATAGAACTCTAGCTTCCCAAGGTAATTTTTTATAAGTTCTGTTTGAACTCATTGAACAGAAAGTTTCATATTGTTTATTTAATTTTGTAACTACACTGTCAAATGCTTCAAAAGCAGCCTTTTTCATTTTTTCTAGAACCATATCAGGAGTTGACATATGAGTTGCATAGTTGAAATAAAGAACTGCAGTTTTTCCAACTTGAACAGAGTATTCAGGTTTTTGGTCTCTTTGATATAAGCTTATAGGTGGAAGAGATACTTCACCATCAACAATATCACAGAACTCAGTATTCATATTTACTCTTGTCATTATAGCTGATGAAATTTCATTTGGGTCAATTCCATTAAAAGATTCTCCAACGTGAGTTTCTTTTCCTACAACAAAGAAAGAAGGCATTAATTTTCCAACAGTTCCTATGTAGATATTTTTACTTTCATCTCCTATAAATTCTGCAGTTATATAATCTGTATCAAGAAGAGCAAGATATTCTAATCCTTCTTTTTCTTGAAGTTCAACAAGTTTAGGAACAACAGATAGCATTCCACTTGAGTTTGCTTCTTCATCACATACAGCTGCATAGATTAAGTTTCCTTCAAAATTATCTAAGTCTTTTGCAACTTCTTCAAAAAGATTTATTATTACAGCGTCTCCACTCTTCATATCAAATATTCCACGACCAAATAAGAAATCTCCACTTTCCAAGTCTTTTCTTACAACATCATCTAATTTTATATGTTTAAATCCTTCAGCTAGTTTATAAGGATCATTTGCATATTCAGCAAGTTCTCCATAATCTGATATACCAACTGTGTCTGTATGTCCAATTAATACAACAGTTTTCTTAGATTGCTTTTTACCTCTTAGTATAGCAACAACACTTTTTCTTCCTAGTGTATCATTTGCACTAACATAGAATAAGTCTTTTGGGTTTTCTTTGAAATATGGAATATTTCCCATAATTTCATAAACCTTTTCAGAAATATCAATTTCACCTTTAGTATCTACAACACTAAATATATTAGTTAGTTGTATAGCAAGTTCTTCAATTCTTTTTGAAATTCTTTCGTTAACAAAACTCATAATCTACCTCCATTAAAATAAAATTGATAAATTAAACTGTATCTTTATGATACAGTTTTTGTTTTACTAGAAAAAAAAATAAAAAAGTTGTATAATGTAGATAATATAAAAAAATAGGAGAAATATGGAAATAAGAGTACATTATGATATGAATATAGATGAAGTTGTAGAAAAGTATCCGATAGTGTCTCATATATTGATGAGATATGGTCTAGGGTGTTCTGGGTGTGTAATATCAACTGCTGAAACTATAGGTGAAGGAATAGAGTTACATGGTCTAGATTCTGATATTATTCTTGAAGAAATTAATATGATATTAGAATTAGAGGAAGAAGAAAGAAAAAAAGCAGGTGAGTAATGGTTACTACTGGAGATATATTGACTAAATATTTGAATAAATTAAATATTACACAAACTACAATAGCAAGTATATTAGGCGTAAGTCCTCAATATATTAATGCCTTGATAAATAATAGAAAAAGACCATCTAAAATGGTTATGAATAATTTAATAAAAACTTTAAGTATATCTAAAGAAGATGTACAAATAATAGAAAAATATGAAGTGTATAAAAAGGTTAGATATATAGAAGATTATGATTTTGATATACAATGTATAGGAAAATATACTATAAATGGATTTGAGTATACTTTTAATGAAGAAAAAATAATGATATCTAATTTAAAAAGAAATGATTTGAAATATTTGAAAATAGAGTGTTCTAATTTAGAAGAATTTAATAAAGGAGAATATGTATTTATTGAAACTGAAAATTTAGACATACAAAATATAGATAAAGAGTTTATTTTAGTAAGCATTGATGGAAGTATAGATTTTGTCTATGTAGAACATGTCAATGATAAATTATATATGAGATATTTAAATCATTTAAAAGGAACTAATATATTAAGTAGGACTAATCAAAATAAAATAAAAATAATAGGCAAATATATAGGTAAATATATGGGAAGGATATTAAATGGGTAGAAAATATTTTGGAACAGATGGAATAAGAGGAGAAGCAAATAGAGATTTGAATATAGATATAGTTACAAATCTTGGATTAGCTCTTGGATATTATTTAAGAAAAAATAAAACAACAGAAGGAAAACCTAAAGTTATATTAGGTACAGATACAAGAATTTCAGGATATATGATAAGATCAGCTCTTTCTGCTGGTTTAACAGCAATGGGAGTAAATATAGATTTTGTTGGAGTTCTTCCAACTCCAGGTGTTAGCTACATTACAAGACATTTACATGCAGACGCTGGTGTTATGATTTCAGCTTCACATAACCCTATTAAAGATAATGGGATAAAGATATTTTCTAGTTTAGGATATAAATTAAGTGATGAAGTTGAAGAAGAAATAGAAAGATTGATGGATGATAGAGATTTCTTAATGGAAAACTTAGTTTATGGAGAAAAACTTGGAAGATTTACTTATGTAGAAGACGATATGAAAATGTATAGAAAGTTTTTACAAAGTACGGTTAAAACTTCATTTGTGGGATATAAAGTTGTAGTTGATACAGCTAATGGTGCAGCATATAGAGTAGCAGCTAAGGTTTTACAAAATTTAGGAGCAGAGGTTGTTGTAATAAATAATACTCCTACTGGGAAGAATATTAATGTAAATTGTGGGTCAACACATCCTGAAAAATTATGTGAAGCTGTTAAATTGTTTGAAGCTGATATGGGTATAGCTTATGATGGAGATGCTGATAGGTTGATAGCCGTAGATGAAAAGGGTATAGTTTTAGATGGAGATATAGTTGTTAGTATATTGGCTATGAATTTACATTCTAAAGGTATGTTAAATTCAAATAAAGTTGTAACTACAGTTTTAACTAATATGGGAGTTGAAAAGTACTTAGAAGATAATAATATACGTTTAATTAGATCTAATGTTGGTGATAGATATGTATTAGAGAAAATGAGAACTTATGCTTTAAATCTTGGTGGAGAACAATCAGGTCATGTTATAATGCTTGACTATAATACTACAGGAGATGGTATATTAACAAGTATACAATTGATGCAAGCATTTATAGAAAGTGGTAAAAAACTTAGTGAATTAAGAGAAGAAATATCACTTTGGCCTCAAGATATGGTTAATATAATAGTGGATAAAGAAAAGAAAAAAACTTGGGATAAAAATGAAAAACTTATTAAATTTATAGAAGAAAAAGAAAAAGAGATACATGGATTAGGTAGAATACTTGTAAGAGCTTCAGGTACTGAAAATTTAATAAGAGTAATGGTTGAAGCTAAAGAAGAAGGTGTTTTAAATAAAATATTAAATGAATTAGTTGATAAAGTTAAGGAAGAATTAGTATGATACATAAGAAATTTGCATATATATATGATGAATTTATGGATAATGTTGACTATAATTCGTGGTTTAAATTTATAAAATCATATTTACCTAAAAAAGGTATAAAAAATGTTGCAGATTTAGGTTCTGGTACAGGTAAGATGTCACATATATTTGCTAAAGCTGGTTATGATGTTGATGCTTATGATATTTCAGATGATATGTTGGAAATTTCAAAATCTAAGTATAATATGGATAATCTTAAATTTTATAAATTAGATATAGTTAATGATAGAATAGATAGAAAATATGGATTGATAATGTGTAATTTTGATACAGTAAATTATTTTTCATCTTTGTCAGATCTTAAAAAGTTTTTATCAAATGTATATAATTCATTAGAAGATGATGGATACTTTATTTTTGATTTTGTTGAAGTTGAAATATTTGATGAAATTTTTGAAAATGATATATTTATAGATGAAACGGAAAATTACACACATATAATGAGACATGAACAATTAAGTAAGTATAAACATTTAGTTGAAATGACTATTTTTCTAAAAGAGGATGATGTTTATAGAAAATATGTAGAAAAACATGAAAAAAATATTTTTGAAACAGAAAAATTATTAGAAACTGTAAGAGAACAAGGTTTTGAGATATATGATACTGCTAGAAATAGTGAATATGGAGAGAGTAGAGTATTTTTAGTTTGTAGGAAGAAAAAGTAGGTGGATTATGAAAGATTTACATGAAATGAAAGAATTTGAATTTAGCGAATTACTTGAAAATACAAAATTTACTTCTGTAGAAGAAGAAAGAAAAAATAAAAATAAAACTTATTTAGATACTGGAGTAGATTCTGATGGCGATGAAGTACGTGAAGATATACTTGAAAAAGAAAGATTAAAGGAAAATTTTAATAAAAAAGATAGTAAATTACATAAATATTTATCTTTTGCTACAGGTTTTGCATATACAATAATTTCACCAGTTTTATTACTTCTTGGAATATATTTTGCATTACAAAGAATTATAGGGTTTAAAAGTAATGATCTTGTAATAATATTATTGATATTTTTGGGTATAATTACAGGTTATTGGACTTTATTTAAAGATATAAATAAGATTACGAATAAGAAAGGTAATAAGAATGAAAAATAAAATGAAAATTAAAAAATTAGATGCAAGAGCAACTATACCTACTTATGGTACACAATATTCTGCAGGTGCTGATATTTATGCTTTACTTGAGGAAGACGTAATTATAAAACCGGGTGAAACTTTTTTAGTTAAAACTGGAATTTCATTTGAAATTCCTAATGGTTATGTAGGACTTGTTTATGCAAGAAGTGGATTGGCTTCTAAAAGTGGAATAGCACCAGCTAATAAAGTAGGTGTTATAGATTCAGATTATAGAGGAGAATTGATGGTTCCTTTGTATAATCATAGTGATAAAGATTTCAAGTTAGAACATGGATTAAGAATAGCGCAGCTTGTAATAGCTCCGTATATACAAGTTGAATTTGAAGAAGTAGAAGAATTAGATAGTACAGAAAGAGGACATGGAGGATTTGGTAGTACAGGATTAAAATAAAAATATATTTAAAAAGAAAAAGAATAGGTGAATTATGAATAATAATAAAAATTTTTTTCTATATATTTTAAGTCAAACAATTAGTAAAATAGGAAGTTCAATATTAGATTTTGCAATAATATGGTCATTAGTTTTATATAACGATACATCTACTCCATTTATTATAAGTATATTAATAACATATATACCTAAGATTTTAATTGTTTATTTATTGAATAAAATTAAAATAAAAAAGAAACACAAATTAATGATGAATATTGGAGATGCTATAACTGCTTTTTTCAGTTTTATATTAATTTATGTAGATATAACAAATTTAAAATTAGTTTATTTTATAATATTTATGAGATCTATAGGTTCAGGAATAATGGAGCCATATTCTAATTCTATAATAGTAATGTTATTTGATAAGGAAAGTTATTTTAAAAAAGTTAATGCCTTGAATAGTTTGATAAATTCTATGATTTCACTAGTCATCCCTGCAATAACTGCTTTTATTTTAAGTTCTTATTCATTGAACTATATTGCAATTATTGATGTTGTAACAGCAATAATAAGTATATTAATCGTAAGCAATCTTAATGTGATAAATGATATAAATGTTGATGATATAAAAAAAGAATGTTCTATAACATTAAATAATTTATTAAAGAGAATGTTAGCTATAAATTTTATTTTTTATTTTTTCATGACAATACCGGGATTTATGACGGCTCTATTAGTAAAATATTATTTTGGTAATAATATTACATATTTAAAATATAATGAGATTTTTTGGTCTCTTGGGATGTTTATAGGGTCATATATTGTAATAAAGGCAAAATTTAAAAATAAATATTATTATTCAAATTCAATTATTTTATTTGGTTTATCAATATCAGTATTAGCATTTTCAACTAATATTTATCTATATTTACTTGTGATTTTAATATCTGGTATATCTTTTCCTTTTTATTCAACTTCAAATAAGTTAATTATTCAGAAGAATTTTGATAAAAAAGAAAATGAATTTTATTTTTTAAAAGAAAGTGTGTATATAAATATTGCGACACCATTATCAATGATTTTAGTAGGATATATTTTAAAATATATAAAAATAAATGCAATATTTTGTATAAGTGGCTTACTTATTATATTACTAGGGTTAGTGTGTGCAATTAAATTTTTAAAGAATAATGATATAAAATTATAACTTAAAATAAAGGAGTAAATTTTAATTTTTGCTCCTTTTTAACTTAAATAACATTTTGTGATTGAATTGAATATATATTGAAAAGAAAACACAATATATGGTATAATATTTAGAAAAGAAACAAATAGAAAGGATAGATGTATGCATATTAAACCTTTAGGGAAAAGAGTGTTAGTTGAATTAGTTAAAAGTGAAAATAGAAGTAAATCTGGATTGATATTAACAGAAGAAATTGTAAAAATTGATAATTATGGTAAAGTTTGTGAAAAAAGTGATGAAATAGAAAATTTGAAAATAGGAGATTTCATAATATTTGATAGAGAAAAATCTTTAGAAGTTAGAAATTCAAGTGAAGTTAAGTATATAGTTAATATAGAAGATGTTTATGCAAAGGTTGGTGATTAGTTTGGCTAAAATAATCAAATTTAATTATGAGGCAAGACAAGCTCTTGAAAGAGGTGTTGATATTTTAGCAGATGCAGTTAAAGTAACACTTGGTCCACGTGGAAGAAATGTAGTTTTAGATAGAGGGTATGGAGCACCTTTGATTACTAATGATGGTGTAACTATAGCCCGTGAAATAGAATTGGATGATCCTAGTGAAAATTTAGGAGCTGAATTAATTAAACAGGTAGCAATTAAAGCAAATGATGTTGCAGGTGATGGAACTACCACAGCAACAGTGTTAGCACAAAGTTTAATAAAAGAAGGCTCTAAAATGATACAAGCTGGGGCAAATCCTGTATTTATAAGACGTGGTATAGAAAAAGCTGCAAAGGTTGCAGTAGATAAACTTAAAGAAAGATCGGTAGCTATTAAAGGAAATAATGAAATAGAACAAGTAGCTTCAATTTCGGCAGCAGATGAGACTATAGGTAAATTGATATCAGAGGCAATGGAAAAAGTAGGAACAGATGGAGTAATAACAGTTGAAGAGGCAAGATCTTTAGAAACTAGTTTAGAAATTGTTGAAGGGATGCAATTTGATAATGGGTACTTATCACCATATTTTGTAACAGATAGTGATAGAATGTATGTTGAACTTGAAAATCCATATATATTATTAACTAGTAGAAAGATAAGTTCTATGAAAGAAATTATAGGAATACTTGAAAAAATTGCCGAACAATCAAAATCGCTTTTAATAATAGCAGATGATGTTGATGGTGAAGCTCTTTCAACTCTTGTATTAAATAAAATACGTGGGGCCTTGAATGTAGTTGCAGTTAAAGCGCCAGCTTTTGGCGATAGAAGACTTGCTATACTTGAGGATATTGCTATACTTACAGGTGGAATAGTATTATCTGAAGAAAAAGGAATGAAACTTGAAGAGGCAGATATTGATGACTTGGGGATGGCAAGAAGAATTAAGATAACAAAAGATAAAAGTATAATAGTTGATGGTATGGGCAATAATGAAGAAAGACTTGAAAGAATAAATCAAATTAAAGAGCAAATTAAAGAAACAAAACCAGAATATGATAGAGAAAAATTACAAGAAAGATTAGCTAAACTTTCAGGTGGAGTATCTGTTATTAAAGTAGGAGCAGCAACAGAAACTGAAATGAAAGAAAAGAAAATGAGAATAGAAGATGCTCTTAATGCAACTCGTGCAGCAGTAGAAGAAGGTGTAGTAGCAGGTGGTGGAACAGCACTTGTTCAAGTTTATAAAGATATGAGGTCTTTTTCTATAGATGGAGAAGAAGGTATAGGTGTAGATATATTTAAAAAAGCTCTTTTATCACCACTTAAACAAATTGCAATAAATTCTGGAGTTGAATCAGGAGTTGTAGTGGATAAAGTTCTTAATTCAGAAATTAATTTTGGTTATGATGCATTGAAAGAAGAATATGTTGATATGTTTGAAAGAGGTATCTTAGATCCGACTAAAGTTACTCGTTCGGCTATACAAAATGCAAGTTCGATTTCATCGTTATTATTAACTACTGAAGTTAGCGTGGTAACTAAACAAGAAGAAAATAAAAATCAGCAAGTTCCAGGAATGTATTAGGTGATTTTATGAGTAAAAAAAGAAAGTTAACCTTAAAAAGACTATTTTCTATAATACTTTTAAGTGTATTCTTTCTATTGTTAAGGTTTGTTTTTTTGAAATATGCTAGTATTGCATTAGAAAGTATGAATAATGGTCTGGTAACATCTAAAAGTATCATATTTAAAAAAGTGGATAATTATACAAATAAACTAGAATATATACGTAATATTTCAAAAATAATTGATGAAAATAATAAAAAAGATGAAGAAATAGAATTGCTTAAAGCTAAAAATATTGAATATGAAAATTTAGTTAGAGAAAATAGAGAGTTAAGGGAAAATTTAGAATTAAAATCTAATTCTACATCAGAATATATAGTCGCAAATACGATTCTAATTGAATCTTTAATAGAAGACAATATACTGTATATAGATAAAGGAGCTAATGACGGGATTGAACAATATTTACCAGTTTTACTTAATGGAAATGTTATTGGTAGAATAAATAGAGTTTCTAAAAATTATTCTGAAGTTCAGCTTTTATCTAATCCTGATTTTAAAATGGCTGTTGATATAAATGGACATATACAAGGTATATTGAGAGGTAAAGGAAATTCAGAATTTGTAATAAATAATTTTAATGATGAATCAGTAGACAAAATTAGTTTATTTAATATTAAAACTTCAGGTATAAGTGAACTATATCCTAAAGGTTTAAGTATAGGTAAATTTAATGTATCAAATAAAAAAAGTTTGATAGATAATAAAACATTAATATTAAAACTTAATTTTGATTTAAGTAAAGTAAGTACTCTTGTGGTTTATAAGTATGATAAAAATAAAATAAATTTAATAAATAAAATAATTGAAGAAAGAAGTGGTATAGAATGAAGAAAATAATAATGTTTTTAACATTATTTTCAAGCTTAACATTTTCAAAAGTTTTTCCATATTTAGATGGTAATTTTAAAGCTAAAGTTATAGAAAATTCTGTGATAAATAATGTTAAGAAAAATAAAGTATATGATGTAAGTTATAGTCCAAGTAAAATGGAATTAAAAGTATTAGAACCTGCTTTAAACAAAGGAGAAATATATACCTATTCTAAAAGTGGAAAAACACTTTATTCACCAAAACTTAAGCAAACAGTTAAACAAAGTATAACAGGACAAGATGAAAGTATTTATTCTATACTTTCTGAATTATCAAGTTTAGAAACTGCAACAACACAGAATAAGGGACATAAAAAATATATATTTGAAAATTCTATTTTAAGAAAAATAGAGGCTAAGGATTATACAGTAGAATTTGAGAATTTTAGTAATAATAAACCTACTAATATAAGATTTATATCTAAATCTATAAAAATTGATTATCAATTAAGTTATTAGTATGAAAAATATTAGAGATATAGCCTTAGTGATAAATAAAAAAGATGTAAATACAGCTAATGTAGTATCAACTCTTTTTACTAAAGAGCATGGTAAAATATCTGCTATAAATTATGGAATAAAAAAGTCTAAAAGTAGAAATCTTTCTGCTATAATGCCACTTAGTTTGGTTGAAGTAGAAATGAATAATATAAATGAAAATTATTCAATAACTGATATTTATTTAAGTAAACAATTTAGGAATATATTAAATAATATTAATAAATTAGAACTAGGATTGTATATACTTCATGTTTTAAATGAAATATTAGAATATAATAATCCTGAAGAGAATCTTTTTTATAGAAATTTAGAAATACTAGAATATATAGATAATATTGATGATTTAAAATTGGAAGATGAACTTTATTTTTATTCTTTAATATTAATATATTTAAGACGTATGATGATTGAATTAGGGATATTTGATTTAGAGCTTATATTGGATAATAATACAAAACTATTATACAATAAATATTTATTATATATTAAAGGTGAAAAAGTTATAGAGGTATATCAAATTAAGATGCTAATTAATGTATTTGAAAAATATATTAATTCATATTTTTCAACAAAAATTAGATATAATAAAATTTTAATATAAGGAGAAAAGGTATGAAAAGTATTCATGAAAATATAAAAGTAGAAGAAATTAATTTGAAATTAGAATCAAAAACTAAATCTAGTTTATTAAAAGATATGTTTAAACTTATAGAAAATAATAAGAATATTTTAGATAAAGAAAAAGCATTTCAAGATTTGATGGATAGAGAAATAATAGGTTCAACAGGTATTGGTAAAGGATTTGCTATACCACATGCAAAAACAGATGCTGTTAAAGATATAGTAATTGGTATAGGGGTTCTTGATAGTCCTATAGATTATGAAGCTATAGATGAAAAACCAATAAATATAGTATTTATGTTTTTAATGCCTACTGCTCTTAGTCAAGAATATTTAACAATACTTGCGAGAATTTCAAGATTTGCACAAAATGAAAGTTTTAGAGAAAAGTTTTTGGGTGCAAAAGAACCAAAAGAAATTATAGATTTAGTTAAAAGTATGGAAATAAAATAGGTGGTAATATGAAGTGTCCTTATTGTGGTAATGAAGATACAAAAGTAATTGATAGTAGACCATTTAGTGATGGTAACTCTATAAAAAGAAGAAGAAAATGTGATAATTGTAACAATAGATTCAATACAACTGAAAAGATTTTTAAATTACCTATACAAGTTAAAAAAAAGGATGGAAGAATAGAAGAGTTTAATAGAAATAAGATATTTCAGGGTCTTTTGAGATCTTTGGTTAAAAGAGATATAGATGAAACGAAACTTGAAGATATGTTAGATAATGTTGAAAGAGAAGTTTTAAACAGATTTAACGGTAGAATACAAAGTCAAGAATTAGGTTCTATAATAATGGAAAATTTATTAGAAATAGATGAGGTAGCATATATTAGATTTGCTTCGGTATATAATAAATTTGATAGTTTAGATAGTTTTATTGAAATTATTAGAGATATTAAGAAGAAAAAGAAAGAGAGAAAGAAATGAGAAAAAGTCGATTCAAATTGATATTTGTTATTGTGGTATTATTACTTAGTGTTTATTTTATTTTTAAACTATCTTATAATCTTGTTCGTATACATGAAGCAAGAAAAAAACTTGTTGAAAGAGAAATAAGATATGAAAAATTATTGAAAGAAAAAGAAAAAATAAAAAAAGAATTAGAGGTTTCTAAAAAAGATATAAATAAAGAAAAATTCGTTAGAGATAAACTAAACATGAAAAAAGAAGGGGAAACAGTATATAAGGTAGTTGATCAGGAAATTGTAGAAGAAAATGAAAAATCTCAAGAAACTAAAGATGTAAATAAGGAAGAAAGCATAGATAATAAGGAGTAAATATGTTTATAGGAAATAAAGAAAGTTTTAAGGAATATATGGATAGTATTAAAATATTAAATCCTGAAGAAAAGACAATATATAGAGTTTCGTTAATGTATATGTTAAGAAGTTTACTTTTAATACTAGTATTACTAATTATAATTATATATTCATTAAAATCATTTATACATCCTTTGGAAGATAATAATTTGATGTCTATTTTATTGATTTTATTTTTATTAGCCTATATTTGTTTTAATATATATACTGTATTTGGTTATAATATAAAAGTTGATAAAAAAGCTGTTGAGAATAAGAAAATAAAAATTTTAATTTCAGATATTGTAAAACTAAAATA
>NZ_CDRRBS010000026.1:0-12472 GCF_977040545.1 Pseudostreptobacillus sp.
AGAACTTATTATCTTCATTGCAGATGATTTTACCTTAAAATCAAAATCAACCCATTTATTATCTGTTGTAAAATCATCAAATATTATTACTGAATTTTTACTTGCTTCATATATTCCTTTTTCTTCATTAGTATAACCTAAAATAAATGTTTTTCCAGCAGTTAATACAGGAATATTATATTCTTCTTTATACATTTTTGAAGAAACTATATACTTATTAGGTTGTTCATAATCACAAATATCTCCTAATTTTTTATATTCAATTGAATAATATTTATTATTTTTTGAATCAAAATTTACCCCATCATTATACACTTTAATTTCATTATCTCCCTCAACAATAACACTTCCATAGATATATTGGTAAATTTTGATTATATTATATTGTCTTGTCTTGTCTTGTCTTGTCTTGTCTTCTAGCGTAATTCTATTTCCTATGTTTGTCAAGATAGATTCTCTATAATATTCATATTCTTTTTGTCTTAATTCTATTTCTTTTGGTAATCCTATATTTAAATCATTACATATCTTTTCAAAATTATCTAATACATTTACTATTCTTTCTTGTATTTCTAGTGTTGGTAAAGGAAATTCAAGCTTATCTATATCACTTTTGTTTATCTTTATCGGTATAGCTGTATGCAATATTCTTTTATTCAATTCTTTTTTACCAACTTGACTTTCTATTATATGCTTTAAATATCTACTATTTATTTTATTTTTATCAGGTCTTAACAGTGCAAGCGATACATAATATGCTAATGGACTATTTTGGGTAACAACTGCACATTTTCCTACAGTTCCTATTCTTGTCATAAAAACATCATCTATCTGTGGTGTTATTTTATAATTTTTTTCATAATCATCTTCTGAAATATATTTTTCTGTATTATATATATCTGCTATATTTTCTACACTTATAAACGGTATTCCTTCTGTTTTATAATTAGGAGTTTGATGTGTTCCATCATACACCTCTACCACATTTCCTAATTTTACAATTTCTACTTCATCTTCAAGTTTTAATAAGTAATCTCTATAATAATTATATTCTTTTTTTCTTAGCGTTAGCTCTTTAGTTAGCTCTTTAGTGTAGTCTGTGAACTTATCTAACACCCTCACAATTTCTTCTTGTATATCCAATGGGGGAATTGGAATTATCAAGTTATTTATATTTTCTGTACTTAAATTAGGTTGTGCCCCACTTCCAGAAGAAATTTGTAATATTTCTAAACTTTTACTTAATAAAATATGATATAAAAATCTATTATTTAATTTTGTACTATGAGGGATAAATTTTCCTACTCTTTGATTTAAATAAAATTTTTTATCTGTATTATTTATACCAATTTTACCTGTTGTTGCTCCTGACATTGCAATCACAATATCATTTTTATTTACAATATAATTATCTAAATTTTCTTTATAATCATTTATAAAAAAATATTTCAAATCTTCTTCATTAATGATACCGTTAGAAATATTAGTTATCCGTAAAATAGATTCTCCATATTCTTTAAATAAATTACTTTTAAATGCAAAACCATTTTGAAAATCACAAACATCCCCCAACTTCTTCCACTCTACTTCTCTTCCATTTAATAGCTTTTCCAAGTATTTAATCATAATTCCTCTTTTTCTATAGTTTCTACTATATCTTCTATTTCTTTTCTTAATACATCTATTTTTGCTACTACTTCTTTTAACTCTTTATGTAATTCTTCTATATTTATTTTTTCTCTTGTATCTTCTTTTTCTACATAAGTTGATACTGATAGGTTATAATCATTATTTACTATTTCTAAATTATCTACATATCTTGCAAAATATTCTACATCATTTTTATCTTTAAATGCTTTTAATATATTTTGTATATTTCTTTCATCTAAAATATTATTTTTACTTTCTTTTTTAAATTCATTACTTGCATCTATAAATAATGTCTTTGTTTCTGTCTTATTCTTTGCTAGAACTAATATACATGTTGCTATTGATGTTCCATAAAATAGATTATCTGTTAATTGTATTATACATTCTATAAAATTATTATCTACAAGATATTTACATATTGTTTTTTCTGCTCCTTTTCTATAAAATATTCCAGGAAAACATACTATAGCTGCACGTCCTCTATCTGATAAATGATAAAGTGAATGCAATACAAATGCTAAATCTCCCTTACTTTTAGGTGCTAGTTTCCCAGCTGGTGCAAATCTTTCATCATTTATTAGTGTAGGATCTCCATCTCCTACCCACTTTGTAGAATATGGTGGATTAGATACTATAGCATCAAATGGTCTTTCATCTATATGCAATGGATTTATTAATGTATCTCCTCTTTTTAAAGAAAAGTTATTATAGTTAATATTATGTAAAAACATATTCATACGACCTAAGTTATAGTTTGTAATATTTAACTCTTGACCAAAAAGTCCTTCTTCTATTATATGTTCTTCAAATTGTTTTCTCATCTGTAAAAGTAGTGACCCACTTCCACAAGTAGGATCATATACTTTATTTATTCTTTCTTTTCCTTCCATTACTATTCTTGCTAATAGTTTTGATACTGATTGAGGTGTAAAGTATTCTCCACCCGATTTACCTGCATTACTTGCATAATTTGATATTAAATATTCATAAGCATCTCCAAATGTATCTATTGAATTATCTTTTATATCACCAAATTCTATATCTGCTATTCCTTGTAAAACAGCTGTTAATTTTGCATTTTTTTCTGCAACAGTTTCTCCTAGTCTTTTATGTGTAGTGTCTATATCATCAAATAATCCTTTTATATCATCTTCTGACGGATAACCTATTGCACTATTTTCTATACTTCTAAATATATTTGCAAGATCTGTATTCAAATTTGGATTATTTTTAGCATTCTTTACTACATTTTGAAAAAGTTGACTTGGTAGTATAAAAAATCCTTTATCTTCTACTGTTCCTGGTTTAAAATCTTGCAGTGCCTCTTCATCAGATAAATTTACATAATCAAATTCTAAATCTCCTGATTCATGTTCTGCTGAATTAAAAAATTCTACTATATTTTCTGAAATAAATCTATAAAACAATGTTCCTAATACATATTGTTTAAAATCCCAACCATCTACTGACCCTCTTAAAGCATCAGCTATATTCCATATTTTTCTTTGTAATTCTGCTCTTTGTATTACTTCATTTTCTGCCACTAATCATCACCCTTTACTTTTTTGTTATATTTTGTTATATTATCTCATTTATTAATTTAATAAATTCTATTACAATATCACCCTATCATTTATAAGCCATATAAACTTAATAAAAAACTACAACTATTGCTTGTATAACTATTAATGTTTCTTTGTTTATAAGCGTTCGATTGCTCCTATAATGTAAAATATCATTAATAGATATAGTAAAGTCATTCCTATATTAAGCAATAATGACATAAAAGATGTTCGGATACTTCATAATATACCGATTGTAAATAAGATTATTTTTAGTATCCATTTCATAATTTATGCCCCTTTATTTCTTAGTATTATTCTCTAAACTTTTAAGCCTTGCAGAGTTTAGCTTTTCTAAGGATAGTAGTTGTGTTCTAGCCAGTTTTCTAAGTTCTACCATTCTTTCCTTTTGTTCCATACCTTTACTAATTAAAACAGCATTGTAGCTTTCCATATTTGCAAGTACCAGTAACTCGTTCAAACTTGCATAGTCTCTCATATTACCTTTTAAATCTAGATTTTTTTCACGCCACTGTTTAGCTCTTTTGTTAAATAAGGCAACATTTAACATATCTGCTTCACTTGCGTACTTGTAAGATAATTGCTCGTTGGTAAGATCCTTTAAGAGATACTCTTTAATTGCATCTGTATGAATCCTGTAGTTGATTTTTGAAATTTCTCGATTAAGATTCCAACCTAATGATAGTCTTGAGTTTTCATCATCTTTTAATCTTTGATAGTCTTTAATGATATATAACTCAAACTCTGCTGAAATCCACGAAGCAAATTTAAATGCAATATCTTTATGGGCAAAGTACCACCACCTCTTCCAAGCTTCACATATATTCCTTTTGCGTTTGTCGTGTTAACCCATTTCTGAGGAGATAAAGTGAATGCATTACTACCTGCTTCTTTCAAAAACCCCTCGAATTCGAGGGGGTTAAATTCAAGATTATTTAACCGCTCCCATATCCCCAAATACTCTATTGTGTTATAATTTCTCATCCAATTTGCAACAACTACATTAGGCTCTTCACTGTTCTTATATCTTGCAATATCTGTAAGACTTATATAGTCATTTTTAAAGTCTTCAGTATAAATTTGAATTGAAAATCCCTTTGCAGAAATATGGTCTTTTTTACCCTTAGTCATTTATGAACCCCTCCTTTTTCTGATTATTATATTCTCTTATATAACCTTTTTTAATATAAGTTTCTAAGGCGATATCAATTGTAAGTTATAGATCAATAATCACATCAATACGCTTACTATGCTTTATAAAACACATTCACTATAACCTACAGAATCTAATTTTATCTAAATATTAATAATATTGTATCATATTTAATATTAAACTCGATATACTTAACATCAATATTGATATTTTAAATATCCCAAAACAACTATTTTTAATAGATACCTACCCTTAATTTTATTATTGTCATTAACACACAATTCTTTTTAAGTTTTTTTATTTTAATCGTATATACTTTATCGCTCTTCCTACACCTTCTCTTTTAATTTCACCTTCAGCTAATAATTTTCTTAATGCTCCTTCAATTGAACTTACACTTAATGATGGGCAAAGTTCTCTAATATCTTGTTTAGTAAACCTTCCAAGTTTATGTAAAATTGCTTTTCTTACAAGCTCAACTGCAGAAAGTTTTTCTTCTACAATAGAAAATCTATCTTCAAACTCTTTATATGCTGCAAGAATTATTCCTAATATATACTTCACAAATGGTAATACATCCTCATTTTCTTCATGCCAATGTAATCCTGACTGTCTCAATGTATCATAATAATCTGATTTATTTTTAGCAATTAAAGACTCTAATGATATATATTTACCTACATAAAATCCACTTCTATATAACAAAAGAGTCGTAAGTAACCTACTCATTCTACCATTACCATCATTAAATGGATGAATACATAAAAAATCATGAATAAAAATAGGTATAGCAATAAGAGGTTCTAATTCTAAATTACCTATAACCTTATTATATTCATCACATATCTTATCTAATGCCTCAGGAGTTTCAAAAGGTGAAAGTGGTGTAAATAAGACTTTTGTATGTCCATCTGAATAAGTAATACCAATATAATTTTGTACATCTTTTGTTCGTCCTGCTATAGGGTTATTCATATGGCTAAACATAATTTTGTGCATTTGCAAAATATAGTTCTTTGAAATAGGAATAACATCAAAACTATCATGAATTATATTAAGTACATCTCTATATCCTACAATTTCCTGTTCATTTCTATTTCTTGGTGTAGTCTTTTCCTCTACCAATTTTTTTAATCTTACACTTGTTGTTACAATTCCTTCTATTTCATTTGAAGCTTCAGTGCTTTTAATCATTGCAATTTCTATAAGTTTATTTAATTCCTTTGGTTTTTCCTTTAAATAAATTTCCTGTTTGCCCTGATATCTATAAATTGAAGCCACCAAACCAAGCACTTCTGAATCCCATTTTTTATCTTTAATTATAGAATAATCAAAACTTCTCATTAATTTTCTCCCTTATATTTTCTTTTTCCCCTTAAAATATAGCATATTTCAAGGGATAAATCAAGAATTAAAGGAAAACTTTAAATATAAAGTTATTTATTTCTAAATTTTAGTTATATTTAAAAATAAAATAAGTAAAAGTTGTAAAATAAAAATTTAATCCTAGAACAATCAGCAAAGATTTTAAATAAAAAAATATATTTTCATAATTACTTTTTAGTTATTAACGAATATTTTTTTAATAACTATAAATATTTTAAAGTGCTCTCATCTTGATTTTTCATAAAAATATTGTATACTTATATAAAGAGGTGATATATATGAAGAAATTTTTAATGTTATTTGCTTTATCAAGCATTGCTATTTCAAGTGTAAATGATTTCAATAATATTAAATTAAATAAAAGTGATGAAAAAAACTTTGAAATTGTTAGTTCAAAACTTGCATACTCAATAGCTAATAAGCAAAAAGATGTTAATTCTCTTAAGAGTAAACTATACAAAATCGACAAAAAAGAAGCAGATAATTTCATGAAACATATTGATGTTGTTGAAAAAATCTTTGTAAAAATTTTTAAATCAGATAAAAATTTGGTTCCAAAAATAATTCAATATATTTATTTTGAACCAGTTTCAACTAATGATGAAAAAATAATTTATGAGGAAACTCAAAAATTATTAGTTGCAGCACATGCTAATGCTAATGCAAAAATATTTATAAACAACAAAGATGGAAATGCTAATTTTCTATTATCTCAACTTGAAGAAATAGTAGATAAAAAACAAATAAATGTTTATGATAATTTATCTAGTAAAGATGTATTAAAAGAAATTCAAAAAGAAATTTTAAAAGATTATCCAGGAAGAAAAAAGTTTAAACAAATAGAAGTTAGAGTTATGACTATCTCTGGCACTTTAAAAACTAAACAAACTTTAGCTCTTGCACATGGTATATTTAACAAAAACTTTGAAGGTGTAGAAATTGAAGATTTTTCTTTCATAGAAGCACCACGTAAATCTTTAGAAGATACTAATATTGATACAAGAGTAGATACATATAAAAACCTAATTGATGGTATATATTAAATTATACATAGAATTTTTTATTAAGGAGCGTAAATTATGAACAAAAAAATGATTGCTAGTGCAATGGCAATTGCCCTTGCTACTACAGCTAACGCAGCTATTGTTAAAACAACACCTAAAGCTGTTAAACATAAAGGTGTAGAATTAAGTATAATCCACATTAACGATCACCATTCTTACTTAGAACCAACTGAGCATAGAATAAAATTAAATGGTCAACAAGTTAAAGTAAACATTGGAGGATTTTCAGCTGTAAACCATAAAATTAAAGAATTGAAGAAAAGTAGAAAAAATCCTTTAGTTCTACATGCTGGAGATGCAATTACAGGAACACTTTACTTTACTTTATTTGGTGGTTCTGCTGATGCTGCCGTTATGAATGAAGGTGAATTTGATTACTTCACATTAGGAAATCATGAATTTGATGCTGGAAATGAAGGATTATTAAAATTATTAGAACCTTTAAAAATACCTGTATTATCTGCAAACGTAATACCTGATAAAAGTTCTATACTTTATGATAAATGGAAACCTTATGATATCATAACAGTTGATGGAGAAAAAATAGGAATCATTGGATTAGACACTGTTAAAAAAACTATTAATTCTTCAAGTCCTGGTGCCGATGTTAAATTCTATGATGAAATAGAAACATCACAAATTATGGCTAATACTTTAAAAGCTCAAGGAGTTAATAAAATAATATTATTATCTCATGCAGGAACTGAAAAAAACTTTGAAATTGCTCAAAAAGTTAATGATATAGATATTATTATAACAGGAGACTCTCACTATCTATATGGTAATGATGAATTAAGAGGACTTGGACTTCCAGTTGTACAAGAATATCCTACTAAATTTAATAATCCAAATGGTGAACCTGTATACGTTGTAGAAGCTTGGTGCTACTCTGGACTTGTTGGAGATTTAGGAATTAAATTCTCAGCTGATGGAATAGCAAGTATAACTAGAAATAATCCTTATGTATTAATGCATACAGATAAATTACAAGCTAGAAATAAAGAAGGAAAATGGGCAGAACTTGAAGGTCAAGAAAGAATAGATGCAATCAATAAATTAAAATCATTAAAATCTATTAGTATAGCTCAAGAAGATCCTAAAACTTCTAAAGTTTTAGCTAAATTTAAGGCTGAAAAAGATTTACTTTCTAAACAAGTAGTTGGATCTATTAAAGGTGCAACAATGCCTGGAGGATCTGCTAATAGAATACCTGGAAGAGATGGTTCAAATCCTCAAGGTTCAGTAGCTACTAGATTTGTTGCTGAAACTATGTTAAATCAAATGCATAATGTTGATTTAACTATACAAAATGCAGGAGGAGTTAGAGCTGATATAGTTCCTGGAGATATTACATTTAATGATGCATATACATTCTTACCATTTGGTAATACATTATTTACATTTAACATACCTGGTAAAGAAATAGTACAAGTTTTAGAAGATGCTTTACAATTTGCTTTAGTTGATGGTTCAACAGGAGCTTTCCCTTACGGAGCAAATATTAGATATGAAGCTAATGAAAAACCTGATGCTGATGGTAAGAGAATAATAAAAGTTGAAGTATTTGATAAAGCTACAAATTCTTGGGTACCTATAAATATGAATAAAAAATATATAGTAGGTACTAATGCATATATAGCTGGAGGAAAAGATGGTTATGCAACATTTGGTAGATTATCTAAAGATAAATCTGCTGAACCTACTGATACTTTCATACCAGATGCTGAAAGTTTCATTAAATTCATGAAAGATCATCCTTCATTTGAATCTTATACTGAATCAAATGTAATATTCCATAATAATAAATAAAACAAAAAAGGAGCGAAAGCTCCTTTTTATTATAATAAATTTATACCATTTTCTTTACATGCTTTTTCTATTTCATCAGACCAAATTGAAGCTTGAACCTCTCCTATATGTGCTTTTTGTAATAAGAACATACAAATTCTTGATTGACCTATTCCACCACCTATAGTTAAAGGTAACTCATCATTTAATAAAGCTTTATGGAAGTCTAATTCTTTTCTTTCATTTAAGTTTAATTTATCTAATTGTTTATTTAACGCTTCTTTATCTACTCTTATACCCATAGATGACAACTCAAATGAAGTTCCTAAAATATCATTCCACACTAATATATCTCCATTTAAATCCCAATCGTCATAATCTGGAGCACGACCATCATGTCTTTCTCCACTATTTAAAAACTTACCTATTTGCATCAAGAAAACTGCCTTATGTTTTTTAGTAATTTCATTTTCTCTTTGTTTAGGCGTTAAATCTGGATACATATCTTCTAACTCTTGAGATGTTAAGAAATATATATCATTAGGTAATAAAGTTTTTAATTCATGATATTTCATATTTAAATACGCTTCTGTTGCAATAAATACTTTATATATTTTTGTTACTATTTCTTTTAAGAAATCTAACCCTCTTGCTCTATCTTCAGGAGTTATAACTCTCTCCCAATCCCACTGATCTACATATATAGAATGTGTATTATCAAGATCTTCATCACGTCTTATTGCATTCATATCTGTATATATTCCATAACCTTCCTTAACTCCATAACGTTTAAGCGCAAGTCTTTTCCATTTAGCTAAAGAATGTATTATTTCGATATTTAAATTTGGATCTTCCTTCATGTCAAAAGCAACTGGTCTTTCTACACCATTTAAATTATCATTAAGTCCTGTAGATTTTACTACAAATAAAGGTGCTGAAATTCTAGTTAAATTTAAAGCATCTGCAAGTCCTCTTTCAAAAAAATCTTTTACTTCTTTTATTGCAATTTCTGTTTGCATAATATCAAGACTAGTTTTATAGTCTTTTGGAATAAATAAATCCATAAATTCTCCTTATTTCTTTAGTTTTTCTATAAATTCATCTTCAGTTAAAATCTTTATACCTAACTTTTCAGCTTTAGCAAGTTTTGAACCAGCTTTTTCGCCCACGATTAAATAATCTAAATTTTTACTTACTGATGAAATATATTTTCCGTTATTTCTAATTATTATTTCTTTAATTTCATCTCTTGTATAAGTATTTAGCTTACCAGTAGCAAGAAAGCTATAACCTGTTATAAAAAAATTATATTCTTTTACTTCTTCTTCATAAGATAAATTAAATCCATAATATTTTAACCTGTATATTATATCAAAATTTTTATTATTTTTGAAGTAGTTCAATATAGAATTTGCAACTTTATCTCCTATTCCTTCTATATTTAACAATTCTTCTAATTTAGCATTTATTAAATTATCTATATTTTTAAAGTTTTGAGCTAATACTTTAGATGCACTTTTACCTACATAATCTATTCCCAAAGAATATATAATCTTATCAAAGGAAATAGTTTTACTTTTTTCTATATTTTCCAATAATTTATCAACACTCTTTTCCCCCATTTTTTCAAGTCCTATCAAAGTTTCTCTATGATTGTGTAATTCATATATATCTAAAAAATCAGAAATTAAACCTAACTCTAATAATCTAGCTACTATTTTACTACCTAATCCTTGTATATTTAAAGCATCTCTACTTACAAAATATTCTATTTTTTTCTTAACTTTTTCAGGGCAATTATCATTTTTACATTTTAATGCTACTATATCTCTTTCTTTTTCTAATTCACTTTGACAAGAGGGACACAATTTAGGTATTTCTATATCTTTCTCATTTCCTTTTCTTTTATCAATATTAACTCCTATAACTTGTGGTATTATTTCTGCTGCCTTTTCAACAACAACAATATCTCCTATTTTTAATCCTAATCTTTCTATTTCATCAAAATTATGAAGACTAGCTCTTTTTACAATACTTCCTGATAAATTAACAGCTTTAAGCTCAGCAACTGGTGTTACAACTCCAGTTCTTCCTACTTGATATGAAACATCTAATAGTTTTGTTTCCTTTTTTTCCGTCATAAATTTATACGCTATTGCCCATCTAGGAGATTTAGCCGTAAAACCTAACTCTTGATATAAAGAAAAATCATCAACTTTTATTACCATACCATCTGTTTCAAAATTTAATTTTTTTCTTTCTATATCCCAATACAAGATTCTTTCTTCTAATTGTTTTAAATTTTCACATTTTTCAAATACATTTGTTGTTTTAAATCCAAGGCTTTTAATAAATTCTATAGATTGAATATGTGTTTTAATATTAAATTTATCAAAATCTATTAAATAATAAATATAGCAATCAAGATTTCTTTCTTTAACTATATCTTTATCTAATTGTCTTAAAGTTCCTGCTGCTGCATTTCTAGGATTTGCAAATACCGTTTCTCCAGCTTCTTCCTTTTCGTTATTAATTCTTACAAATTCTGAAAGTGGTAATACTATCTCTCCTCTAACTTCTATATCAATTTCACTATTTAATTTCTTAGGTATAGAAGATATTTGCATAATATTCTCAGTAACATCTTCTCCTATACTCCCATCACCACGAGTGATTCCTTGTTTAAGAATACCTTTTTCATAAATTAAACTTATACTTAAACCATCAAGCTTTAACTCTAAAACGTAGTCTACAGATCTACCTACAATTTTTTTTACTCTCAAATCAAAATTCTCTATATCTACCATGTTATATGTATTCGATAAACTTAGCATCGCCTTATTATGTTTAACTTTCTTAAATTTATTACTAGAAACTCCTCCTATAAGAGCAGTTGGAGAAGTTTTATCCTTAAGATAAGGATACTCTTTCTCCAGTTCTATTAATTCCTTCATTAACATATCATATTCATAATCTGTTACCAAACTTTGATCTAAGTTATAGTAAAAATGATTATATTTTTCTATCTCTTCTTTTAGTTTTTTATACTTGTCTGCAATATCATCTTCTAATAATTCAAATAATGTAGACATACTATATCCCTTTCCAATTAACTATATTTTTAGTAGCTTCAAATGATTTACCATTCATAAAATCATTAGGATTATCTAACTTACCTACTATTGCAGGATGATTATGTTTTACTATATTACCATTCAAAATATTTTTTTCAAATATTATTGCATCATTTCCCCATAATAGATATGTAATATTATTATTTTTAGAACTAATATATTCTATCAATTCTTTAATAATAGGTGTCCAAAACTTATGGTGCATACCAGAGTTTCCAACCAATGTTGTTAAAGAGGAATTAAGAAGTAACACTCCTTGCTTCATCCAATTTTCAAATAATAGACTAGGTGCTAATATTTTAAATTTATCATTTTCTATCATTTTTCTAATATAGTTAATATCTTTTATTTCACCAGTATAAGTTTTATATATCAATTTTAAAATATTTTTTAAAGAAGTATTTATACTTTCATCATTCCAAGAATCTTTATTTACTTCAAATGCAAGTCCTGTTGCAACTCCTTTTTGGAAATATGGATCTTTACCCAATATACACACTTTTATATCTTCAACTTTCATTTCAAGTGCTCTAAATATTTTTTCTTCACTTGGTGTATATTCTTTACTTTCAAAATTAAGGTTATTAATAAAATTTTGTATATTTGAAACCTTTTCTATATTAAAGAAATCTCTATATGATTCATCTATATTATATTTATTCATAAAATCATCTATAAGATTTTCTTCTATACCTTGTATTTTTTTATAAACTT
>NZ_CDRRBS010000027.1:0-12379 GCF_977040545.1 Pseudostreptobacillus sp.
AGACTTTTTTAACAGAAAATACGAATTTGTAGATGCTTTAGATATAGAAAGTTTAAATATAGAAAAAGGAGAAATAGTTGGCTTATTAGGTCCAAATGGAGCTGGTAAAACAACGTTAATTAAAATTATGACAGGGATACTTTCTGTAAAAAATGGAGATGTTTTATGTGATAATTACATTCCATATAATAAAGAAAGGCAGTATTTAAAAGAAATTGGAGTAGTAATTGGTCAAAAAAGTCAGTTAATTTGGGATCTTCCTAGCATAGATACACTTGAAATGTTAAAAAATATTTATGAAATAAATGATGAAGAATTTAAAAAAAGATTAGAAAAATTAATAGAATTACTTAATTTAAAAGATAAAATTAATGTTCCAGTTAGAAAATTATCTTTAGGAGAAAGATTAAAATTTGAATTAATTTGCTCTTTAATACATAAACCTAAAATATTATTTCTAGATGAACCAACTATAGGTGTAGATATAGTTAGCCAGAAAGCAATACACGAATTTTTGTTAAAGTTAAATGAAGAAGAGCAAACAACTATTGTATTAACAAGTCATAATATGAAGGATATAGAAGCTTTATGTAAAAGAATAGTTGTGATTTTAAAAGGTAAAATTGTTTTAGATAGTGACATTATGCAATTAAAACAAAATTATGTAGCTGAAAAAAAATATATAATTCATACAAAAACTGATGAATTTTCTTTTGAAAATATTCCGTTTAAAAAAATAGATGTTTGTAAATATGAAATAGATGGAAATAATATTATTTCTTTTGAAAATAATTCTAAAGAATTAGAAGAAATAATATATGATTATTTTAAGGGGTATTAATATGAAAAAATACTATAAAATTATTATAAATAGAATATTAATAGATTTTCAGTATAGATTTAATATTATAACTAAAATTGGAATTAGATTATTTCAATTTTTAATAATATTTTTTCTTTGGTCGGGAGTATATAAAACAAGTCAATTAAGTAAAATAGGAGATTATAATATTAATGAAATGTTAATTTATTTATTAATAACTAACTTAATTACATTATTATTTAATTTTAGTAATATACATAGAATAGGAAACTTAGTTAGAACTGGAAAATTAACAATAATATTATTAAGACCTATTTCATTATCGTTAGAAAATTTTTTTCAATATTTAGGTGAAAAACTTATAATTGCTACAACTTTTTTAGTTGTAGTAATATTTTCAAAAATAGAATATAAATTAATAGCTATTATCTACATATTATTATTAATAATGATGTTTTATTATTTAACATCAGTTATATCTTCAATAGGGTTTTGGATTCTGCAAACTTGGAGTTTAACAGGTTTATTTTATGGTATATACTATATACTAGCTGGAATATATTTTCCTTTAGATTTATTGCCTAAATATTTATTTGATATTATTAAATACAATCCTTTTTCTTTAAGTTCTTATGTATTAGCTAAAATGTTAGAAAGCAAATTATATTTAAATGAAATAATGTATTATGTACTAGCATGTATAATATGGATAATATTATTAAAACTATTATATAAGTTTGCATTAAAACAAGGATTAAAAATTTATGAAGGAATGGGGGCATAGTATGAATTTTAATTTATTTATAACTTTATCAAAAAATAGCTTAAAACAAACATTAGCATATAGAACTTCATCTATTATAATGTTTATAGTATCTGTATTATTTTTTGTATTACAAATATTAAGTAGCTTTGTTTTTTATAGTTATACTGATAATATTTATGGTTATACATTTAACGATAGTATAAATCTAATTTGTACGGGGTTGATAATTACTTCTCTTAGTTATTGCTTTTTTATAGTAGGAAATGAATCAATTTATAATGAAGTATTAGAAGGTGAAATGGATTATAAGTTTATAAGACCGATAAATTCTTATTGGTTTTATACATTTTATGGAATAGATTTACAAAATTTAATAACATCAATTATGTATATAACATTACAAATATATTTGTTTATCATACAAGATGTTCCAATTTTAAAAATATTTTTGTGGTTTATAATGGTTTTAATAGGGGTTTGGTATGTTTTTTTAATATCTAGGATATTAGTTACAATAGTTTTTTATACAGAAAAAGCAAGTGCTATTCAAGGAATAACAGAATTATTAGAAGATGCTTCTTCAAAACCTAAAGATATATACCCTAAACCTATTAAATATATTTTTATTTTTTTAATATCTTATTTTATGGTTTTTAATGGTCCTATAGATTTATTAAAAGGTAATATAAATTATATATATTTAATAGGATATATAATATCAACTGTATTTTTAACTATATTATCATATGTAGTATGGTTTATATCAATAAAAAAATATCAATCATCAAATTAATTTGAATATTTTTATTAGCAATAAAAACCGAATAAAATCTAAATAAACCATGTATGATATATTTGAGAATACTTTTATTTATATAAGTTAAAAAGCGTTTTTTAAAGGCTCACATTTGAAATTTTTGGTAGAGGTTATTTTTACATCTAGAAACGTACTTAAATCTGATGATATAGATAAGTTTATAGACTCTACAAGAATAGCAAAATTGAATAAATTAAACATTGACTAATATTTAAAAATTTGATAAAATTTAAGAGAAAAGAAATTACTAGGAGGCAGTAAGATGAAATACAATTACAAAGATTTAGGTTTAGTAAACACTAAAGAAATGTTTGCAAAAGCAAACAAAGAAGGTTATGCAGTTCCTGCGTTTAATTTTAATAACTTAGAACAATTACAAGGTATTATTGAAGCTTGTGTTGAAATGGGGTCACCAGTAATATTACAAGTTTCAACAGGTGCTAGAAAATACATTGGTAAAGAAATGTTACCTGGACTTGCTAAAGCTGCAACTGATTATGTTAAAGCTTCAGGGTCAGATATACCAGTAGCTCTTCATTTAGATCATGGTCCAAGTTTTGAAATGGCTAAAGACTGTATAGAATATGGATTCTCTTCAGTAATGATAGATGCTTCACATTTCCCTTATGATGAAAATGTTGCTTTATCAAAAAAAGTTGCTGAATTTGCACATGAACACGATGTAACAGTAGAAGCAGAATTAGGAGTATTAGCAGGAGTAGAAGATGATGTAGTAGCTGATGCTCATATATTTACTCAACCAGATGAAGTTGAAGATTTCGTTACAAAAACTGGTGTAGATTCATTAGCAATAGCAATAGGAACTTCACATGGTGCTCATAAATTCAAACCAGGAGATAATCCTAAAATTCGTTTAGATATATTAAAAGAAATTGAACAAAGAATACCAGGATTCCCTATAGTATTACATGGTTCTTCTTCAGTACCTAAACAATATGTTGAAATAATAAATCAACATGGAGGTAAAATTGCAGATGCAATAGGTATACCTGAAGAACAATTATTATTAGCTTCTAAATCAGCAGTTGCAAAAATAAATGTTGATACAGATGGTAGATTAGCATTTACAGCAGGAATTAGAGAAGTGTTAGCTAATAAACCTAGTGAATTTGATCCTAGAAAATATGCGGGGGTTGCAAAAGATTACATTAAAAAATATTATAAAGAAAAGATTGTAAATGTATTCGGTTCAGAAGGTGCATACAAAAAAGGTGTAGAGGTTAAATAGTTAAAATAATGTATAAAGCCTTGTTTCTTTAGAAATAAGGCTTTTTTACAATAAAAAATATTAGGAGGATAAAATGAAAAAAATATTAATAGCAGCTTTTGCTTTATTATCAGTATTAACTGTTTCAGCTGAAGCTAAATTTAAAGTAGAAGATATACAAAATACAGTGTATAATCAATATGTTAACGAAGTTGTGACTTCAGGAACAAATCAAGTATTTATTGGATTATACAATTCTAAGGTAGCAGATTACACTAAAATTAAGGGGAAATTAGATTTAAATAATAAAGAAGTAAAGAAAGAAGTTAGTGAATATGCTTTAAAGGAAATATTAGCAGATTTAGGTTATGATGCAGTTCTTAAATTTAAAGATAGTGATCCTAAAAATATAGAATTAGCTATAAATGTAGATAAAGGACTTACTGAGTTAGAATCAAAATATTTTTTAAATCTTGTTGATGTAATATTTTCAAATATATATGGAAAAGATGTTAAAGGTCAATTAAAAGTTTATTCAGATAAGGGACTAACAAAATTAATGAAGTAGGTAATTATGAAAAAAGTTTTATTATTTATTACTCTATTAATATCTTTAAATTCTTTTTCTTCAATTAATACTAGTAAGGGATTTATAGAGCGTAGAAATATAAAAAAAGAATGAATATTAAAATATAAAAGTGAAATTGGTGTAGACTATAGTTCGTTTGAAAATAGAAGTCCTAATGAAAAAAGAGTATTTTATGAAAATCTTTACTTAAAATTTTTATCTAAGTATATAGAAGATTTAGGAGATGTAAAAGTTTATACAGGTAAAGATGTTAATAATGTAATGATTTTTGCAAACAATCCCATAGATAGATCTACATTTGAGTCTATATATACAATAATTCTAAAAGAAGATCCTAGTAAAAAACTTAAATTGATTCAAGTTCCAGAAAATGATAGAGTTAAATTTTATGGTGTAATACAAGAAAAAAATTAAGAAAGGAAATATATAATGGCAAAATATATATTTGTTACAGGTGGAGTTGTATCATCTCTTGGTAAAGGTATAACTGCTGCTTCTCTTGGAAGATTATTGAAAGAGAGAGGATATAAAGTAACTATACAAAAATTTGATCCATATCTAAATGTTGATCCAGGTACAATGAGTCCATATCAACATGGTGAAGTTTTTGTTACAGCAGATGGTGCAGAAACTGATTTAGACTTAGGTCATTATGAGAGATTTATAAATGAGGAATTAACTAAGTATAATAATGTAACTAGTGGTAAAATAATGTCTAAAATATTGTCTAAAGAGCGTAGAGGAGATTATTTAGGTGGTACTGTTCAATATATTCCACATGTTACTAATGAAATAAAGAAGAAAATAAAACAAGCTGAAATTGCTTCTAATTCTGATATAGTTATAACAGAAATAGGAGGAACGATAGGAGATATAGAATCTAATCCATTTATAGAAGCTATAAGACAATTTAAAAAAGATGTTGGTAGAGAAAATGTGTTATATATTCATGTTACTTTATTACCATATTTAAAAGCAGCAGGAGAATTAAAAACAAAACCAACTCAGCAAAGTGTTAAGATGTTACAAGGTCTTGGAATAAATCCAGATATAATAATAGTTAGAAGTGAACATCCAGTTGATAATAATATTAAATCTAAAATTTCTTTATTCTGTGATGTTGATGAAACATCTGTAATAGAAGCTTTAGATGCAGAAAATCTTTATGAAATACCTATAAATATGGAAAATTTGGGTCTTGCTGATGAAGTATGTAAAAAACTTGGATTAACTAATATTAAACCTAAGCTTGAAAAATGGGCAGAAATGGTTAATAGATTTAAAAATCCTAAACATGAAATTAAAGTTGCCGTTGTAGGTAAATATGTTGAATTAAAAGATGCATATATTAGTATTCATGAATCAATAGAACATGCAGGATTTGATTATAATACTAAGGTTAAAATAGATTATTTAAAAGCAGAAGAATTTGATTTATCTAAATTACATGATTATTCAGGAATATTGGTTCCTGGAGGATTTGGTGGAAGAGGAATAGAAGGTAAAATTTCAACAGTAAGGTTTGCAAGAGAAAATAATATACCTTTCTTTGGAATATGTCTTGGTATGCAAATGGCTACGATAGAATTTGCAAGAAATGTTCTAGGCATGAAAGGTGCAAATTCAACTGAATTTGATAAAGAAACTCCTTTTCCTGTTATTAGTTTAATGGAAGAACAAGAAGGAGTTGAAAATTTAGGTGGGACAATGAGATTAGGTTCTTATCCTTGTAAATTAACACCAAATAGTAAATCGTTTAATCTTTATGGAGTTCCTGAAATAATGGAAAGACATAGACATAGATATGAGTTTAACCAAAAATATTTAGAAGAATTTGAAAAACATGGCTTTAAAATAGTAGGTAAATCACCAGATGGAAATTATGTAGAAATCATAGAATTGGAAAATCATCCATATTTTGTTGCTGCTCAATTTCATCCAGAATTTGGAAGTAGACCAAACAAACCACATCCTTTATTTAAAGGGTGGATAAAAGCTATATTGAAAAAAGAAGGAATAATTAAATAAAAAATAAAGGAATTACATTTAGAATTATAGATTCTAGGTGTAATTCCTTATTTTAATATATTTATTAGTCAACTAAATTAGCTAATAATTCAGCCATAGCTTCAACTGCTTTTTCTGCACTTGGACCTTCGGCACTAACAGTTACTTCTCCATCTTTTTTAATTCCTAAAGATAATATTTTTACTAATGAATCTGCCTTAGCGTCTTTACCGTTATAAGACAACATTATTTGAGTACCATCTTCTTTAAATTCTTTTGCTTTTTTTACTATAACTGAACCTGGTCTTGTATGTATTCCAGTTTCGTTAATTATTTTAACTGTTTTTGACATTTTGTCCTCCTAATTTGTTTATAAATATATATATAATTCTACAATAAAATGTATTCTTTGTCAAATATTTAATCTGTAATTTCAAAATCAATATTTTCTAATAATTCCTCGTTTGAAGGATAGTGTTTAATTAAGTCCATAAGGTATTTTAAAGCTTCAGCTTCATTTAATTTCATAAGGAATTTTCTTAATTTTAAAATTGATTCAAATTCAGATTTTGAGTAAAGTAGTTCTTCTTTTCTTGTTCCACTTTTTTGTATATCTATAGCAGGGAATAATCTTAATTGTTGTAGACTTCTGTCAAGAATTAATTCCATATTACCTGTTCCTTTGAATTCTTCAAATATTACTTCATCCATTTTACTTCCAGTGTCTATTAGTGCTGTAGAAAGAATAGTTATGCTTCCACCATTTTTAATTTTTCTAGCTGAACCAAAGAATTTTTTAGGCATATATAAAGACTTAGGATCTATACCTCCAGATAATAATTTACCACTTGATGGCATTTCTATATTATATGATCTAGCTAATCTTGTTAAACTATCCATCAATATTACGATATTATTACCTTTTTCAAGTTCTCTTTTTGCAGCTTCTAATACTTTTTCTGTTACAGATAGATGTATTGATGTATTTTCATCAAATGTTGCAGCAAATATTTCTGCATTTTTAACATTTTCTCTAATATCAGTAACTTCTTCAGGTCTTTCATCTATAAGAACTATCCACACTTGTACATCTTTATTGTATTTTAAAATATCGTTTGCAATAGAAGAAAGTATGGTAGTTTTACCAGCTTTAGGTGGAGCAACTATTAAACCTCTTTGCCCTTTACCTATAGGAGAAATAAGGTCTATTATTCTTGAGGCAAGACTACCTTCTCCTAATTTTAATCTTTCTGATGGATATGCAGGAACAAGATCATCAAATGATGGTCTTAAAGCACTTTTTGAGGGTTCTTCTCCATTTATGTATAATAATTTAAGTAAACCATAATTTCCTTCTTCTTTTACAGGTTCACGAACTTCTCCGGCTATAATATCGCCTTGTCTAAGTGAAAATTTCTTTATTTGAGAATTTGATACATATACATCAACACCTTGAGGAGTATTTCTTAAAAATCCAAAAGTATCATTAACAATATCTAATTCACCATATGAATATCTAATATCTCTTTTTATTGCTAGTTTATATGATAATATATTAAGCAATTGCATTTTAGGTATTGTTGAATAATTTTCAACTTTTTCTTTTTTTGCTAATTGTCTTAATGCAGTAAGATTAAAATTAACAAGTTCTTCTAATTTTACTTCGTCTATATTTTCTAAAAGGTCTTTCATTTTATTCCTTTCTATTTATGAAATCCTATATCTGCAGGATTTATATCTCCTGATATATAATAAATTTCACCATCATTATTTTCAAATTTTATTCTTAATTCATGCACTTTTTTTATTAATTCAACTGTATCGTTATCAAGTTTATCTTCATTAAAATTTCCTCTAGACCAGAAATCAATAATTAATTTAGAATCACCACAAATTTTTTTTATGTTATATTTAAGAGCATATTTAAGTGCAATGTATAATCCGGTTAATTCACCAAAATTGTTAGTTCTATTTTCATTTAAGTAGTAATTACCATAGGCATTGATTTTATTATTTGGCATAATGAAAGGAAGAAGTGAATCTCCAAAGAAATCACATACTTTAACTTCAGCACTTCCTTTTCTACCTGTTCCTGAATCAAAGTATATGGCATCTTTAAATAGACTTGAAGTATCTTTTGTTTTTGGAGTATATAAGGCACCGGAATCTAACCAATTTTTAGCTTCATTATATGAATTAAATTTTTTAAATCTAGCTTTTTTACCTTTTGTTATAGTTTGACAGGTACTCCAATCTTCAACTATGTCTGAAATATTTTCGTTTTCTAAAAAATATGCATAAAACATTAATTTTCATCCTTTATATCTATTACTTCTATATTTGTTGATTTTATATAATAAGTAAGTATGTTGTTAGACAAAATAGAATTTAGTTTTATTGATAGTATAGATTCATTTAAATCAAATTCTAAATTATCTATTTCAGGTAATCCTAATAAGATTGCAGATAATAGTTTAGCTTTTTTTATATCTTCAAATTTTTCTATTTTTACAATTTTTTTCATAATATCCCACCTTTAATAAATTATATAGAAATTATACCAAAAATATATAAAAGTGTAAAGATAACAATATGTTTATGTGTAGAAATTAAATTTAAAATGTTGTATAATATAGTAAATATAATTTGGAAGGTAATTATGGAGATTAAAGAAATAAAAAATTTGAGAAAAAAAGCTAAAAAAGTACATAATAATATAGAAAAACACGAAAAATATATAAAATTATTAAAATATTGTAAACAAAATTTAGAAAAATTAAATCCCATAATAATAGATGTAGAAACTACAGGAGTAAAACGAAATGATGAAATATTACAAGTAAGTATTATAGATTTAGATGGTAATATTTTATTTAATAGATATATTAAACCAAGACATGTTGATGAGTGGGAAAGAGCGTATAATATACATGGAATAGACAAAAATTTAGTTATGAATGAGAAGGATATTGCTTATTATAGACGTAGTATAGAAAAGATCTTGAAGAAGCATAAATTAATAATAGGGTATCAAGTATATTCAGATATTACTTTTTTTGAAAGAGCAAAAATTAATTGTAATAATAATGTAGTATTAGATATTTCTTATCCATTTTACCAACTTTTTAAAAATGAAAAAATTTTAGAAGATAAACCAATACCAAGTCTTAGTGATTGTGCTTCTTTTTTCGAGTATAATTTTAATGCACATAATTCTTTAAGTGATTGTCAAGCAACTCTTGTATGTTTTGATAATTTACTAAAAATGGATGAAAATAGATATTCTTATAAATATGATTTAGATATATTAGAGTATTATGAAGATCCTAAAAAAGAAAGAGTAAGAAAAACAAAACTTGAGAGATTAGCAGAAGATTTTATTGAAATATATGAAAGTTTAAGTAATAAGATAGTTTTAGATCTTGAAGCAACTGGAATTAGAGATGATGATGAAATTATGCAACTTAGCATAATGAATATTGATGGAGAAATAATATTTAATGAATATTTTAAACCTCAAAAAACTGAGTGGGATGAAGCAATGAAAATACATGGTATTACTCCTGAGTTTGTAAAAGATAAAAAAAGTATAGAAGATTATAGAGAAACGATACAATTAATTTTAGATAAAACAGAATACATTGTTGGTTATGGTATAGATTTTGATTATACTTTGTTAAAAAGACAAGGATTTAAGGTGAATCATATAATTAAGGTTGATATTTCAGAATATTTTAAGTATTTATATAGAAAATTATTAGATGATGTCAATGCTAAACGGCCAAAACTTATAGAATGTGCAAGTTTTTATGGATTTAAAGAAGAAAAATTTCATGATAGTTTAGTTGATTGTGTAGCTACACTTTATTGCTATAACAATATGTACAAGGATTTATTGAAAGTAGTTGAAAATAAATGAAGGTTAAAATAGTAAAAAAATCAGAATTAAAAGATATATATTTTATTGAAAATTTTTTGAATGAAAATAATATTGAAATTATAGATGATATACAAGAAGCAGATATAATAATTTCTCTTGGAGGAGATGGGACTATACTTTCTTTGGTACCTTTATTAAGAGTTAAAAATATTCCTGTTTTTGCAATAAATTATGGGAATGTTGGCTATATGACTAAGGTTAGTATAGAAAATTTTGAATATTCTTTTTTGAAATATCTAAATGGAGAATTCAGTATAGAACATAGAGATTTTTTAGAAATTGTATTTAGGGATAAAATATATTATGCACTTAATGAATTAAGTATATTAAAATCAGAAATACAAGCCCATTTAATAGAAGTTTCTGTATTTCAAAATAATAATTTAATAAATAATTATAGAGCAGATGGAGTAATAGTTGCAACGCCTACAGGCTCAACTGCCTATTCATTATCTGCTAATGGACCAATAATACATCCTGATATTCGTGCAATATGTATAACCCCTCTAGCGCCTCAAACGTTAAGTGCAAGATCTATAATTGTTTCACCTCATAAAGAATTAATTTTAAGTGCTAAAAGTAAAAGTGGTATATCTGGATTAAATATTGATGGTAATTTACATTATGATATTTTAGAAACAGATAGAATTAATGTTAAATTAAGTGAAAAAGGTATAGATTTAATATGTGTTGATGATTCAAACTATTTTGAAACGTTAAAGAAAAAATTACATTGGTCGTAGGGGGATGAAATGTTAAAAGGACTTAGAATAGAAAATTTAGCAATAATAGATGAATTAGATATTAATCTAAATAAAGGATTAACTGTATTAACTGGAGAAACAGGAGCAGGGAAGTCTATAATTCTAGATGCTATATCTATGATAATAGGAGAAAAATCACGTAAAGAAATGATAGGTAAAAATTCAGATAATGTATATATAGAAGCAGAATTTTTATTAAATAAAAATCAAGTTTCAAAGTTAGATGAAATAGGTTATGAATTAGATGAAGAACTAATAATATCACGTGATTTTGATTATGATAGTAATAAAGTTAGAGTAAATGGACGAAGATTTAATTTAAGCGGATTAAAAGATATTAGTTCTAATATTTTAGATATAGTTGGGCAACATGAACATCAATATCTTCTTAATTCAAATAACCATATAGATCTTTTGGATAAATTTTTAGATACAAGTAGTTTTGAATTAAAAAAAGAATTAAAAAAGATTATCCACGAAATAAATGTTGTAAATAAAGAAATAGAAGATATAGAAAAAGACAAAATTGATGTATTATCTAAAAAAGAATTATATAATTTGATAATTAAAGAAATAGATAGCTTAAAATTAAAAGAAGATGAAGAAATAGAATTAGAACAAGAATATAAATTGTTGTTTAATTCGGGTATAATATCTGAAAAACTTAAATATATAGTATCTACTTTGTCTAGTTATGAGTTAAAAGGCGTAAGAAGAGAGTTAGAAAGAATAAGTGAATATGGAGAAGAATTTAATGAACTTTATTCAAGATTTGATAATATATATGAAGAATATATAGATATTTTATCTGAATTAGAACATAAATTTAATAATATACAAAATGATGATACTAAGTTGGATAAGGTAAGTTTAAAATTAGAAAAAATAAGAAAAATAAAAGTTAAATATGGTAAAAGTATACCTGAACTTTTAATTTATTCTAAAGAATTAAAAGACAAATTAAAGCTTATTGATTTTTCTTCAGAGATTTTAAATGAAAAAATAAAACATAGAGATAAATTATTATATACCTATGAAGAATATTCTTCAAAGTTATCTAATATGAGAAAAGATAAGGCTAACTATTTAAAAAAATTAGTTTCAGATGAATTGATAGAATTAAATATGAAAAATGTAATATTTGATATAGAATTTAAAGAAAATGAAAAATTAAATTTAAATGGTAAGGATATAGTTAGATTTTTAATATCAACAAATAAAGGAGAATCTTTAAAAGATTTATCTAAAATTGCATCAGGTGGAGAAATTTCAAGAATAATGTTAGCCTTAAAAATAGTATTTTCTAAAGTTGATAATATCTCTTGTTTAATATTTGATGAAATAGATACGGGTATTTCAGGAGAAACAGTTATTAAAATTGCTGAAAAATTGAAACAATTATCTAAGAATGTACAAATAATATGTGTAACACATTCTCCTCAAAT
>NZ_CDRRBS010000028.1:0-11540 GCF_977040545.1 Pseudostreptobacillus sp.
GTTACTAATTATGTTAATTCTTGCAAAATGAAAAATGAGGAATATATAAAAGAAGATATAGCTCATTCTTTTCAAGATAAAGTTATAGAAATCGTTAAAAATACTCTAATAAAAGCTAAAGATGAATTCAGCATTAAAAGTATATCTATAGTAGGTGGAGTTTCAGCTAACAAAACATTAAGAAATGCAATAGAAAATTCTGAAGAATTAAAAAATATAGATATATTATTCCCTAAATTTGAGTATTGTACAGATAATGCCGCAATGATAGCAGCTGCTGCATTTAACTCTAATAAACTACAAGAAAATATTCACGTTGATGCAATTGATACAAAAAGAAATAAAAAAATATAGGAAGTGGTGAAAATGAAATATTTAATAATACTAATAATGATATTTATTATCATATATTTGTATAAAATAAAAAATAAAAAAAGTGAGGTTGATGAAAATATGACAGAAAATGTAATTAAAAAAGAAATAATTCAAGAAGAATTATTTGATGAGCCTTTAGAACAAGAATTTGAAGAAAATCCTGATTTAGAAAAAGAAAAAATGGATGTGGAAGCTGCTAAGTACAAACTTATAGAGGAAAGAGAAAAATTATTCTTTAACAAAAACCCTCTTCCATCTTCTTATTATGTAGATGAAGTTGTACTTATACCTAAAAATACAGATACACTTTATGCTTATTGGGAAGTTAGAGAAGATACATTTAATAATATTTCAAGAAACCACCAATTAAAAAATGAAAATCCTGTAATAATACTTAAAAATATACAAGGTATAGAGCAATGTAGAATACAAACTCATTCAAGAAATGGTCGTATGTATTTAAATAACGTAAACTCTAATAATGATTATATAGTTTTATTAGGGTTCTTAGATATATTTGATAACTTTATTGAAATTGCATACTCTAAAGAAGCTAATGTTCCTAATCCAAATCCATCAGAAAACTTTGATATAACTTGGGGAGTATCAGATATATATATAGATGAAAATAATAAATCAAAAATATACTTTAGAGAATTAGACTCAAGTAATATAGACGAATACTTAGGATTCAAACAAGAAATACTAGATCATGAATTAATAAACGGAACTGAAAACTCTAAGTTCAAAGGTTTAGTGCTAGATTCTTATAAAGATCACGATTTTATGTTAGGTGCATCAGAAAAATTAGGTTCATCAAATAATATTAGATAAAGCAAAAGAGCAAATTTTGTAAATATTTTACAATTTTTGCTCTTTTTAAATACTATTTTTTTATTTCTTTTTCAGCATTAATAACTTTTCTCTTGCTACTTATACTTTTCCATATACTTGGACTAAATAAGAAAATTACAGGTAATATTTCAAGTCTTCCAATTAACATATCTAAGCTAAGTACAATTTTTGAAAAATTAGAAAATGTTGAAAAGTTTCCAACAGGACCAACTATCTTACCAAGTCCTGGACCAACATTACCAAGAGTAGTTAATACAGCCGTAACATTTGTTTCAAAATCAAAATTATCAAAAGTAATTAGTAATATTGATACAACACATATTAAACAATAAAGTATTATATATATCATAATATCATATCTAACATCATTTGTTACTTTTTTACCATCCATATTAACTATATCCACTGCTCTTGGATGTATAAGTTTTCTAATTTTTAATTTAATTTCTTTAAATAATATTAAAGCTCTTGATACTTTTATTCCTCCTCCAGTAGAACCAGCACAAGCTCCCATAATTATTAAAAGAATAATTATAAACTTACTATAACTTGGCCAAACATTATAATCAAATGTTATATATCCAGTTGTAGTTATAACTGAAGAAACATGAAATAAAGCTCTTCTAAAGGCTTCTTCTAAAGTATCAAATTGTCCTCTTACATTTATTGTTATAGTTACAACAGCAAAAACTATTACTGATAAATAGTACTTTAATTCTTCATTTTTATATATTGATTGAAAATTAAAGATCAATAAATAGAAAAACATATTGAAATTTATACCAAATATTAACATAAATACAGAAATAACATATTCTATATATGGACTATTAAATGCAGCAATTGATGCATTTCTTGTTGAAAATCCTCCAGTCCCTGCAGTTGAGAATGAATGAAGCAAAGCTTCATAAAAACTCATTTTACCAAATAAAAGGAAAACTACTTCAATTGCCGTTAAAACAAAATATATACTATATAATATCATTGCTGTTTTTTTAGCTTTAGGAACTAATTTACCTACACTAGGTCCTGGAACTTCAGCACGTAGTAAAAATATTGTTCCACCTTCAGCTAAAGGTAGTACAGCCATAACAAATACTAAAACCCCCATACCACCTATCCAGTGTGTAAAAGATCTCCAAAATAACATTGATTTAGATAAATGTTCTATATCAGTTAATATGGTAGAACCTGTTGTTGTAAATCCTGATACTGTTTCAAATATAGAATCTACATAATTAGGAATATATCCTTGTAGTGTAAAAGGTAAGGCCCCAACCAAAGACCATAATATCCATATTACTGCTATAATTATAAAACCTTCCTTAGCATAAAATTTATTATCATTAACTTTTATTTTAGATAATATGAAAGTTATAGCCATAGTTATTAATCCAACCAACGCAAATATAATAGCATCATTTATTTCTTTATAATAAAATCCTACTAAAGAAGGTAATAATAAAAGTAGACCTTCAACCATTAAAATTTTAGATATTATCTTTATCATTAACTTATTATTCATAACTAACCCCTAATTATATCTCTTAAATCTTTAATTTTTTTCTTAAATGATATTATCATTATTCTATCTTTTTCTTTTATTTCTAAATTACCATCAGCAACTATAAATTCACCTTTTCTAACAACACCAGCTACTAATATATCTCTTTCTAAAGTAAGATTTTTTAAAGGTATATCTATATATTTAAAATTATCTGGAACTTGAAATTCTAATGCCTCAACTTTATTATCAACAAATCTATGAACATAATCAGCTGATGCATAACCACTATTTTCTATAGATCTAACATAAGTTAAAATTAAATCAGTAATTACCTCACGAGGTGAAAATATATTAGTTAAACCATAATCTTTAATTAAGTTATTATAACTATTATTATTTACCTTGCTTATTATCTTATTTAATTTTTTTGCTTTTGCAAATAAAGAAAGTATTATATTTATTTCATCATTTCCTGTAAGAGTAATAAAAGTATCTGAATCAAATATTCCTTCTTCTTCAAGTACAGTAGGATTTGTCGCATCTCCATATATTATTGTAACACTAGGAAATGTTTCAGCAAGATTTTCACAAACTTCTTTATCATTATCTATTATTTTAATATCCATACCATATTTTAGTAATTCTTTACATAAATAATAAGTTACCTTACCTCCACCTACTATTAAAACACTTTTATTAGTTCTTTCTTCACTTCCAATTAAATCTTGTATATTTACTACATCTTTACTCGGTAATATGATATATAGCTTATCTCCTCTTTCTAATTGAAATTCTCCACTCGGTATTATTACACTTTCTGCCCTTTCAACTGCACAGACTAATATTCTATCATCTATATCTATCAACTTTCTGCCTATTAAAGGATGACCCTTACTTAATCTAAATGAAAGCATTTCAGCTAAACCTTTAGCAAAAGTATCTATTTTAAAATCCCCTACAAATTTAAATTGATTTGCAATTTCTTTTGCTGTTCTAAGTTCAGGATTTACTGGTAAATCAATATTTAAATCTTCTTTTAAAAATTTATATCTACCTAAATATTCCTTAGATCTTATTCTTGAAACAACATGTTTTGCCCCGAGTTTTTTTGCTATAAGTGAACATACAATATTTAACTCATCGCTTGAAGTTACCGCAATTACAAGATCTGTATTTTCTACTCCAGCTTCAGTTAAAACATCATTATCTACACCATCTCCATTTATACAAAGCACATCAAGTTCATTATTAATTTCTTCTAATTTTTCTATTTTTTTATCTATAACAGTAATATCATGTCCTTCAGAATAAAGTTGTCTTATTAAAGATTTTCCAACTTTACCATTACCTACAACTATTATTTTCATATTTCTCCTTTATTATAGTGTTTTCAATTAATAAATAGAGCACCTTTAAAAGGTGCTTTTCTTATTCTTTATTTCTTACTAAATCTGCTAAAATACCATTTATAAAAGTCTTAGTATTTTCATCTCCATAAATCTTAGATAATTCTATAGCCTCATTTATAGCTATTTCTTCACCTATTTCATCTATTAAAATTTCATAAAATGCCATTTTTAATATTACTCTTTCTGTTGTTCCTAAATTTAAAAATGACCATCCTTTAATTTTATTTTTTATTTCATCTTTAATTTTTTGTTCATTTGAAACAACACCATCTATATATTTTTCAAAAAACATTTTTTTTGATGCACTTATATCCATACTTTCAAGAATCTCTAATTTTCTTTGGTTTATATCATTATTTGTCAATTCATGCTCAAATAATAATTTAAATATTTGATCTCTTAATTCTCTTTGAGTCATCTAATATTCTCCATCCTCTTTAATTTCTTCTTTTATTTCATTAACTTCTTCTGATACTTCTAAACTTTCAACTATTTCACTATTTTCAATAACAGTTTCAGAGTTAATTTTAACAATTTTTATAACCACAGATTTAACCTTAATTCCTGTCATTAAATCTACATATTCTTTAAGTTCATTTTGTATTTCTGATAATTTTACATTTAAATTTTCTACATTAAATGTTTCAACATTACTATAAATACTTAAACTTGAAAATGATACAGCAGCTTCAACTTTAGCATTTTTTACTATAGATTTAGATTCTAAAAATTTCTTAGATATATCATTTATAGTATCAACACTAACTTCTACATTACCATTACTACTAGTAGATTTAATAACTTTTTTCTTCTTGAATAATTTTTCTATAATTGCTATTAAAACTATCAATATATATATCATAGCAGCTATACCTAAATATGCTGCATACATTTTGTAAGGTTCTATTTGATATATTATGTCTTCATAATATGTAGTATACATAAACATATCTGAAACTGTTAAATATGATAATAAAATTAAAACTAAAAAGAAGAAAAATTTAATTAGATTATTTAAAAATCTAAACATTAATTTTCACCAACTTCTTCGCCTTTTTTCACTACATTTGATACCTTAACATTTATTTCATTTACTGTAATTCCTGTTAAATCTTCTATATTTTTTTTTGCTAATTCTTGAAATTTAAGTATAGTTTCTGAAATTTTAATTCCATAATTTACAACTAAACCTAAATCAATTACACATTCAGTTTCTCCTAGCTCAACATCTATATGTTTAGTATTTCCTAAACCTGTAATATTCTTTATTATATTTATTGGTTCTGATTTACCAGTTCTATCTGCAATAGATACAACTCCATCTATTTCTTTTATACTTTCTAAAACAATATCTTCTATAACACTAGGAGATATTTCTATTCTTCCTATACTTGACATAAAGTCCCTCCTTATTTAAAGTCTTAGCTAATTATATCATTTATATATTTATTATTCAACTACTATCCTAACATTATCTACACCTAATAAAGATATTAAAATATTAATAAGCTCTTCAGTTATATTTATTTTATACTTATCACTCATATTATTAACCTCTTTTTTCCCATCTAAAACTTTATATATTTTAATAGCATTACTTCCTTTATTAGACTTTATTAAATCTATAAGCTCATCTCTACTATCAAAGTCAGAATTAATTCTAAGACTTAATATTCCATTATTAATATTTTTGATATTATTTATTCTATTTATAGCAAATTTACCATCATCTAATTTATTATATGAAAATATACATATATCATCTTGTTTAAAAAGATTTCCAAATTTATTCATTTCTCTTGGAAATACAATATATTCTTTTCTACCACTTGTATCTGTTATTATAACATTAGCCATTAATTCATTTCTCTTTGTTACTCTATTTTTGATACTTTCTATATAACCTATATTTAAATTTTCTGGTAATTTTAATATTTTATAAAATATATTTTCTTGTAAAAATTTTTTTATTCTTAATGATATTTTTATATATTCCACCTCAAAATTAACAATATCTTTAAAAGAAAACTCTTCTGTATCATTAAATACAAAATCTTCTATATCTGTTTTATGGTTTAAAAATAACTTTGTATGTATATCATTGTCTACTTTTATCTTTTTAGTTGCCCATTTTAAAAATTCTGGTAAATTATCTATCAATGTTTTTCTTTTAACTCCAAACGTATCAAAACATCCAGCATATATTAAACCTTCTATATTTGATTTATTAAGAAAATTACATCTAATATAGAAATCTTTAAAATCTTTAAATTCTCCATTTTTTCTAATTTCCATAATTTCTCTTGCACTTTTTTCCGACATCTCCTTAATAGAACTTAAAGGCATACGTACTCCTTTATCTTCTACACTAAAAGAATCTATAGATTTATTAATATCTGGTTTTTTTAATTCTATACCTTTTCTATTTAACTCCTCACTTGCACGTAAAAGCTTAGTTTCTGATTTTAATTCACTGCTAAGATAAGAAGAATAAAATTCTTTAGGATATTTTGCCTTCAAATACAATGTTTGATAAGTTATAACAGCATAGCTTATTGCATGCGCCTTATTAAATCCATAATTTCCAAATTTTTCAATAAGATCATATATTTCTTCTGCTATTTCTTTAGGAACTATAGCATTTTCAATAAATTTTTTTCTATGTTCTTTTAATATTTCAGGATTTTTTTTACCTATAGCTTTACGTAATTCATCTGCACTTGCTAAACTATATCCTGATATTTCACGAGCAATTTGCATAACTTGTTCTTGATAAACTAAAACTCCATAAGTTGGTGCTAATATTTTTTCTAATAAAGGATGTATATATTTAACTTTAACATTCTTATTATTCTTAGCTTCTATTAAATTGTTTATATATCCGCTTTCTAATGGTCCAGGTCTATATAAAGCAAGAAGTAAAGCAATATCTTCTAAAGAATTTATTTTTAACTTTTTAGCAAGCCTAGTAATACCATCTGATTCACATTGAAATATACCTAAAGTATCACCTAAATTTAATAAATCATAAGCTTCTTTTTCATCTTTTAACTTATATATATTATCCTTTAATCCTGATTTTTCTACACTTGATTTTATGGTATTTAAATTTTTAAGTCCAAGTAAATCCATTTTTAAATATCCCAATTCTTCTAAAAATTGAGCTTCATATTGTACTTGATAATCTTTACCATTAAAAACTAAAGGTAATTCATCTCTCATATCATTTTTTGAAATTATTACCCCTGCAGCGTGAGTTGACATATTTTTAGGCTTATTTTCTATTCTTTTAGCATAATCTATTAATTTTTTTACAATATCTCTTTTATCATCTAAGCCATCTAAACCATATATTTTAGATTTATCTATTATATTTCTTATACTTTTTTCAGGTATTTCTAACACTTTAGATATATCTTTAAGGGCAAGAGCGGGTTTAAATGTAGAAAAAGTAATAATTTGACTTACATTTCTAACTCCATATTTTCTTTTAAGATATTCTATAACCTCTCCACGCCTTTCTTGCTCTATATCCACATCTATATCTGGCATAGAAATTCTTTCAGGATTAAGAAATCTTTCAAAGAACAGCCCATATTTTATAGGATCAACTTCTGTTATTCCTAAGATATATGATATTATTGAGCCAGCTGCCGATCCTCTTCCTGGTCCTATATATATATTATTTTCTTTAGCATAAGATATAAAATCCATAACTATTAAAAAATATCTAATATATCCCATATTATCAATTATATCTAACTCATATTTTATTCTTTTACTTATCTCATCTGTAATATTAGAATATTTATTAGGTAATTTTTCTCTTATCAACTCTTCTATATATTCTCTATCTTTTTTTTCTTTATTTTCTAGAACAACAGGAAAATCTACTTTTCCCTTAGTTATTTTCACATTACAATTATTTATAAGGCATTCCATATTAGACATTGCTTTATTATAAAAATCTTTACTATATATATTTTCTAAATAATTTGATTCTTTAAAATATAGGTCTTGATCTTCTAAATAATTTTTAACTGTACTTAATGTTCTATTTTCTTTAATAGCAGCAAATATTTTTTGAAGTTCATGATCTTCTCTATTTAAATAATAAACATCACTTGTCAAAATAGGTTCTAACTCATTTTCTTCACATAATTTTTCATACATTTCTCTATTTTCAAAAGTTGATTTAATAGATACTACTTCTAAATATATATTATTAAACTTATTCTTCAATTCTTTAACTACAATATTTGCTCTATAATAATCACCTGATTTAATATATTTAGTTAACTCCGATTTAATACCACCACTTAATATATATACATTTTTTAGATTTTGTATATCTTCTATATCTACTAATAGTCCTTCTTTTTCCTGCTTTTCATAACTTATAGTTGATAGATTTGAAATTTCTTTTAATCCCTCATTATTTTTAGCAAATATAGTAAGTGCAAATAAATCTTCACTATTAAACCCTCTAATATATACTTCATATCCAAGTATAGGTTTAATATTATTTTTTATACATATATCATAAAATTTTACTAAAGCAAAAAGAGAAGTATCTGTAATCCCTAATACTTCTTGCCCAAAATCTTTTGCCCTTTCTACATACTCTTTTAAGCTACCCACACCCTCAAGAAGTGAATATTCCGAATGAAGCTTTAAATTAATATATTTCATTAAATCACCTCTTATATTATTTTTTTCAATATATCTATAAATGAATCTATTTCATCAAAACTATTTTCTATAGAAAAACTAATTCTTATTGAACTCATAGCTTCATCAATACTTAACCCTTGTTCAAGTAATACTTGAGAGGCCCTAAGTGATCTACTTTGACATGCAGATCCCCCAGAAACACACACTCCTTCCATATCTAAAAGTGGTAAAATATATTGTATATCTTTCCCTATAATTTGTAGATTTAATATATTTATACCTTTTGAATTTATTTTTACTTTATCTTTTAATATATCTAATTTAGATATGAAATAACTCATTAAATCATCTAATATTTTCCTATTTTTTTTAATATTTTCATTCATATATTTATATACTTCAAATCCAAGTATAATAGAATTAAGATTTTCAGTACCTGAACGTTTATTCATTTCATGTTCTCCTCCATGAATTTGCTTTGTGTAAGGTATATTAGAATTTATATAACAAAGACCAAGACCTTTAGGCCCATGAAATTTATGAAAAGAAGCAGAAAATGCATCTATTCCCAATTCTTGAATATCTATTTTCTCTTTCATTAAATATTGAACTATATCACTATGAAAATAAATATTTTTATTTTTTAAAACTTTTGATATTTCTTTAATAGGAAATTTTTTACCAGTTTCATTATTAATAGCCATAATACTAACTAAAAATGTATCTTCTTCAATAGCATCTTCTACATCTTTAACTGATATATCTCCAGTTTTATCAGGTTTAATATATGTAACTCTAAATCCCTTATTTTCAAGATATTTACACACATTTAAAACTGATGGATGTTCAATACTTGTTGTTACTATGTGTCCTTCACCTTTTTTTTCTGCTATTCCCTTTATTATTAAATTAGTTGATTCAGTAGCTCCTGATGTAAATATCAAATCTCTACTTGGAATATTTAAACTTTCAGCTATATATTCACGTGCTTTTTCTATTTCATATCTTGATTTTTTACCTAAAGAATGAGTAGATGATGGATTACCATACATTCCATATATTCTAACAAGATCTTCTTTAAATATATCTAAAATTTTTGTACTAGCTGCATTATCAAAATATATACTCATTTTATCCTCCTAAATACATTCCTAATAAAAGTGCTAAAACAGATAAAAATACACTTAAAAAAATATATATACCTGCTTCAAAAAATCTATTTAACTCTATCATTTTAACTATATCTAAAGAAAATGTTGAAAATGTTGTAAATCCTCCACATAAACCAACCGTTAAAAAAACTTTAATATTTGGATTTAAATCTTTATATTTATATGTAAAATATCCCATCAAAAAAGATCCTATTATATTTATATACAAAGTCTTATTATACGGTATATTTAAAAAAGAAAATGAATACCTAAATATAGCTCCTATTGCTGCTCCTATTCCTATATATATTAATTTCATTATAGCACCTCTAATATTTTTAGTATATTATACAATTTTTTTTAGTAATTTAAAAGGTAATTTAAAGTTTTTTAACTTCCTTTTTTAATTAATACAATGTATAATATGTATATATCAAAGGAGATGATATTTATGAAAAAAAATATTTTATATCTTTCAGCCGTTATATTACCATTATTAAATTTTGGAGCTGAATATTCAAATTATACAAATAATCAAAATTCTACTGCAGATATACAAAAAAGTATGGCTGCTGAAAAATATAATCCGATAAATGAATGGGATTTTAATATACCCGAACAACTAAAACAAGCTATTTTTTATATACCTGAAAACGAATATAACAAGCAATCTTTACTTATTGATACAGAAAATATAACAGAAAAAATTAATTCTGCAATAAATCTTGAAACAGATAAAATAATGACATATTTTTCAAATAATAATTATAAAAACTTAAATACTAGAAGTATAGTATATAATTTTATATTTTCAAAATATTCATTAGAATTATTTAAAGAATTAAATAATTATGAAAATAATAAATGGATTAATAATGTTGATAATAGATTGTATATAAGCACAACAAATAATGATTTAGTTATATTTGAATATGACTATTCAACTAAAAATAATTTTAATCTATACTTAGTATTAGGGGATGATTACTTTAATGATAATAGTAGGGTAATCCAATATTACAAACTTTGGAAATTGCTAAAAAAGCAACACCTAGAAGTTAGAAATTCAATTTATTCTGATGAGATTATGATTACGAAAAATGATAAAGTGAAATTTTTTGGTGGAATTCAAGTATTAGATAGAGAGTCTGTTCCAGATATTGTTTCAATCTTGATAGTAAAACAAACGGCTCATTTATTATTGTTGCCAGAGGGACTTAAAGTTACAACTTTTTTACAGTCAGGTTTTTCAAAGATAATAGCTGAAAATAGTGAGTATATTGAGAATGTGGTTGATAGTGGTGGAATAGTTTTATTTCGTGAAGGTTATTTTGACGATAGGAACACAGGCTTTGTAGGTTTTGGGGGATTGTCCTTAATTACTAAAGATTTATTTGGAAAATAGGTAACAATAATTGGAAGTTTATGAGTGAAACTATGAGAGTAACATTTTTATAATTAGAAAATATTTTTGAAAGAAGTGTTTTTTCATTATTCACACGAAAAACTTGTAAACCTATTTCTTTTATGTTATCCTTCTAGGAAAATATTTTTGGAGGCGAAATCATG
>NZ_CDRRBS010000029.1:0-11104 GCF_977040545.1 Pseudostreptobacillus sp.
AAACTCTCATATTCACCTCTTTCTAAATGATATTATACTTTATTTTTAAACTTTATTCAAATAAATTCACAAAGAGAAACAAATCGTATTTTTAATATAATTTTTTTAATTAAAAACACTAATATATCTAGTTTGTTTGAAAATAAAATATTAAAATGATATAATAAAAAAAAAGAATAAATTGGAGGAATTATGAAAAAAACATCAAAAGTTTCAATAATAGGAGCTGGATTTGTTGGTTCAGCCACAACTCTTTCTGTCGTTCTTTCAGGACTTGCATCACATGTAGTCCTTGTTGACGTTAATAAGGAAAAAGCAGAAGGAGAAGTATTAGATATAGCTCATGGAGCTGCATTTATTAAAACTGTAAATATAGTTTCCGGAGATTATAGAGATACTGAAGATTCTGATATAGTAATTATAACAGCAGGTGCAAATCAAAAACCAGGAGAAACTAGACTTGATCTTGTTCACAAAAACGTTGCAATATTTAAAACTATAATTCCACAAGTTGCACGTTATTCTCCTAATGCTGTATTAGTTATAGCTACCAACCCTGTGGACATACTTACTTGGGTTGCATATAAATTATCTGGATTCCCTTCTAATAGAGTTATAGGAACAGGAACAGTTCTTGATACTTCAAGATTAAGATATTATCTTGCAGAAGAATTTGATTTAGACGCTAGAAATGTACATGCATATATTATAGGAGAACATGGTGATTCTGAATTTCCTGTATGGTCTTCAGCATCAATAGGTCCTTTAAGTTTTTATGAATTTTGCGCTAGAGAAGGGAAAGATCCTGAAAAACTAAAAGAAAATATACACGAAAAAGTTAAAAATTCAGCTTATGATATTATATCAAGAAAAGGCTACACTAACTATGCTATAGGTATGGCTACAAGAAGAATAGTTGAAGCTATACTTAGAGATGAACATTCTATACTTACTGTTTCATCATATAATCAATTAGAAGATGTATACTATTCAGTTCCAAATATAGTTGGAAGAAATGGACAACAATTAAAAATATGTCCTGAATTTGAAAAAGAGGAAAGAGAAAAATTAGAAACAACTAAAAAGATTTTAAAAGATATAATAAAAGAATTAGAATTGTAATAAAAAGGCTTAAATGGAGATATCCTTCCATTTAAGCCTTTATTTTATTTAAAATCTACAACTATATTATTTTCGCCTATATAAACATCTTCTATAAGATTAGGATTTATACCCTTAGATCTAAAATCATAAATTTCATTATTATCTAATAATGTATAAACTATACCATTAGATATTTGTTTAATTTGAGCCTGATCTAATATACCAGTTATTTTCTTTATCTTAATATTATTTGTATATAATTTACCATCTCTATATTTTATTCCTGTTTCAATATATATTTTCATTTCAGTAGTTGCACTTGGTAAAAATATGGCACTTAAAACATTACTTACTTCAAGTTTAATAACTACTTGTAATTTGTTATTTTCTACATAAACATCTTCTACTGTACTAGTTCCTTTAACAACTATAAAGTCTTGACTTCCATTAACTTTAGCTGCAACAGATTTTTTTACTTCTGAATTAGGTACATTATATTTATCTATAATAGATAAAGCAGAACATGAAATTAAAAACATACTCATAAATATTGCTATTATATATTTTTTCATAAATTTCCTCCTATAAGTCCTACAACTTCTCTTACTTCTTTCATTTTTTTACTTGCTAATTCATTAGCTTTAATACTTCCTTCTCTTAAAATTTTATTTACATAATCTAAATTATTTTCTAATTTAAATCTTATTTCTCTTTGTTCTTTGAAATAATCAAGTATTCTCTCTAACAATTCTTTTTTAGCATGTCCATATCCATAATTCCCTGCAACAAATTTTTCTTTCATAATATTTAATTCTTTTTCTGTTGCAAATAAAGAATACAATTTTGTTATATTATTATCTGGATTCTTAGATTCTTCAAGAGGTGTTGAGTCTGTAACTATACTCATAACTTGTTTTTTTAATTCTTTTTCAGGAACATACATATTTATAATATTACCATAAGATTTTGACATTTTATCTCCATCAGTTCCTACAACAGTTGCTACCGTATCAAGTATAAGAGGTTCAGGTAATTTAAATATTTCCTTATCATAAAACTCATTAAATCTAATTGCAAAATCTCTAGTAAATTCTATATGTTGTTTTTGATCTTTACCTACCGGAACAAAATCAGTATCATATATCAATATATCTGAAGCCATTAAAACTGGATAATTAAATAAACCTACATTAGGTTTTCCTCCCTTAGCAATCTTATCTTTATATGCATGCCCTCTTTCAAGTAACGCCATAGGAGTTAAATTTGATAATATCCACATAAGTTCAGTATGTAGTGGTACTGAAGACTGTAAAAATATAGTAGATTTTTTAGGATCTAGTCCTGCTGCTATATAATCCATAACAATATTTATACTTTGTTGTCTTAAAAGTTCTGGATTAATTTGACTAGTTAATGAATGGTAATCTGCAATAAAATATAATCCTTCATAATTATCTTGCATATCAACAAATTGCTTTAACGCTCCAAAATAATTACCAAGATGTAAAACTCCACTTGGTTGTATACCTGACAAACTTCTTTTCATATTTTACTCCTTTACAAAGTATGTTTCCTAATTAAATATCTCAATCTACTAGAAACCATCTTTATTCCTATTTCATTTTCTTTACCTCTAGGTATTATTACATCAGCATATCTTTTAGAAGGTTCTACAAATTCAAGATGCATTGGTTTAACTGTTTTTATATATTGATTTTTAATATTTTCAAAACTTCTTCCTCTTTCTTGAATATCTCTTTCCATTCTTCTTAAAAGTCTTTCATCATCATCAGTATCTACAAATATTTTCATATCAAGAAGTTTTCTTATTTTAGGTACTGATAATATTAATATTCCCTCAACTATAATTATAGGCTTAGATTCAACAACTTCTGTTTCCTTGCATCTATTATATTCTGCAAAATTATATATAGGTTTTTCTATACTTTGTCCATTAGTCAAAGCTATAATATGCTCCTCTAAAAGATCAAAATCTATAACATCAGGATGGTCGTAATTTAATTTAACTCTTTCATCAAAAGGCATTTCATCATTTTTTACATAATATGAATCTTGTTCAAGTAACAATGCCTTTTCTCCGCCTTTTTTTAAATCTTCAAGTATTGCTTGAGCAATACTTGTTTTACCACTACCAGTTCCCCCAGCTATTCCTATAACAATAGCTTTTTTCATATTTCCTCCTAAAGTGATCCTAATATCTTTTTAACTTCTACTTTTTCAGTAGTATTTATTAATTTTTCTAACAATTCATCTTCATATGATAATTTAGAAATTTTTTGTAATAAATCTAAATGTTCTCTTTTAGTACTTTCAGGACTAGCAATCATAAAGAATAATTTAGAAGGTTCTCCATCAAAAGAATCAAAATCTAATCCTTCTGGAACAATAGCAACTGCTAAAGCAATTTTCTCAATAGCTGGAGATTTGGCATGTGGTATCGCTATACCATCTTGCATACCAGTTGATGTTAGATTTTCTCTTTCTATCAAATCTTCAAAAAATGTATCAAACATTCCTTCTTTTACTATACCATCATCTTTCAAAAACAAAGATGCCATTTCTCTTAAAATATCTTCTTTATTTTTAGATTCTAATCCAAATACTATTCTATTATCATTTAAAAAATCTGTTATATTCATCTTTTACCTCATTTTTTTTAAAATATCTTTTATAATTTCATCTTCTGACATTATACTTAAATTATATATATTATACTCACTATGATTTTTAAACCAAGTTATTTGTCTTTTAGCATAATTCCTAGTTCTTCTTTTAAGAAGCTCTACAGCTTCATCAAAAGTAGAGTTTCCATCAAAATAATCAAATAATTCTTTATATCCAATAGCTTTATTCGTAGGAAAATTTTCATGTATGTATCTTGCTTCTTCTAAAAGACCATTTTCCAACATATTGTCTATTCTTTTATTTATAATTTCATATAATTCTTCTCTATTTCTAGTAAGAAATACTTTATAAAAAGTATAATCATTATTTTTAATATTTTTATTATTTAAACAACTAAATTTAGAATTTGTCAATTTACATACTTCTAAGGCTCTCACTATTCTAACCTTATTACCTCTATCTATTTTCATATATGTTTCTATATCCAATACTTTCAATTCTTCTAAAAGGTCATTCAAATCTCTTAATTCAAGTTCTCTTCTTAATTTATCATCCTTTGAAGGTAGACTAGAAAATCCATCAGTTATAGCTGAAATATATAACCCTGTTCCACCAACTAACATATATTTTTTAGTATTATCTTTTAATATTCTATTTACAGCTTTCTCATAATCACCAACAGAATAATCTACATTAGGACTAACAACATCTAACATATGATGTTTTATACCTTGCATCTCATCATTTCTTATTTTAGCTGTACCTATATCCATTCCTTTATATATTTGCATAGAATCAGCAGATATTATTTCAAAATTTAAAATTTTTGCTAACTTTAAAGAGAGTGCAGTTTTACCTACACCCGTTGGACCAGCAATAACTAATGAATTATATAACATAAGTAAATTCATATCCTGCTATTATTATAGTATCTCCCTCAACTACACCATTATCCTCTAATACTTTTTCCATACCTAATTTTCTCATTATTTGTAAGAATTGTATTATTCCTTCTTCTCCTATAAGAACATATTTTCTAAGTACATTATCAACAATTTGACCCTTGACTTCATAAACTTCATCATCAAGTTTTTTTACTATCCAATCATCTTGTTTTTTAACAAGATCAGGTAAAACTTCATCAAGATTTGCTTCTTCTTCTATTACATCTCTAGGAATCTCTTTAACTAATCCCCATATTTTACTTACTAATTCTTTCAAATTTTCTCCTGTTAATATAGAACCAAATACTATATTTTCTTTTTCTATACCATGAGAAATTATTTCTTTTTCAAATTTTTCTTTTAATTCTTCTATTCCTTCATATATATTATCAATTTTATTTGCAAATACTATTTGTTTCTTATTTGATAATTTTTTAGAAAATTTTGACAACTCCAAGTTTATTTTTTCAAAATCAATTACTGGATCTCTACCTTCAAATCCAGAGATATCTACTATATGCAAAATCAATTTACATCTTTCTATATGTTTTAAAAATCTATCTCCAAGTCCAACTCCTTCATGAGCTCCTTCTATAAGACCTGGAATATCTGCTATAACAAAACTTTCTTCATCACTTACTTTAACAACACCAAGTTTTGGCTTCAAAGTAGTAAAATGATAATCTGCAACTTTTGATTTTGCAGCTGATACTTTATTTATAAAACTTGATTTACCTACACTAGGATAACCCACTAATGCAACATCTGCTAAAAGTTTCAATTCAAGTTTAACTTTTAATTCCATACCTTCTTTACCAGATTCTGCTATTTTAGGTGCTTTTCTAATAGAAGATTTAAAATGTATATTCCCTCTTCCTCCTAATCCACCTTTAAGTAAAACAACTTCTTCATTATATTCATCAAGATCTACCAAAAGTTGACCTGTTTCATAATCTCTTATCATTGTTCCAACTGGAACTTCAATTATACAATCTTTACCAGAAGCACCTTTACATCTAGCAGCACTCCCTTTAACTCCATCTTCAGCTTCAAACATTTTTTTTGTTTTAAAATCAACTAGTGTATTAATATTTGGATTAGCTCTAAATATTATACTACCACCATTTCCTCCATCGCCTCCATCAGGACCACCGAATTGTACAAACTTTTCTCTTCTAAAAGTAGCTGCTCCATCTCCACCTTTACCTGATTTTACTGTTATTATACTTTCATCAATAAACATTGCCTAGAATTCTTCTCCAGTCTTTGGATAATCTTCTATAATAACACCTTCTGGAACAGAAGTTAAAACTTTTGATGTAACTTGATACACTTTAGCACTCATTGCACTAGTTGCTCCTGATACCATATCTATTAATCTTTGAGCATCTTCTTTATTTAAATTTTCAACACTAAAGGTAACCATTACTCTTTCTTTTACCAACCCTACTATAGTTTGAGCTTCACTTAAAACTCTAGGATTTATTATAGCATATTTAATTCCTGACATTATTTCTTCAACCTCTCTTTTATTATCTTTATTATCTTTACCATAGAAACGTATAGCTCCATTATTTTCTTTATTTACAACAACTTTTTCTTCAACAATTGTTTCTTCCTCTTCTTCTACACTAAAAAATTTATTTAAAAATCCCATTATATACCTCCAAATACATACTATTATTAAATATTATACAACTATTTAGGATATTTGTAAAGTCTTATAAACTTAAAAATAGACTCACAAATGTGAATCTATTTAAAGTTTTTTATTTTAAATTTTTCTTTATACTTTCCTAAAGAAGAACTATAATCTTCCAATAATTTAGTCCAATTATCAATTTCATCATTTCTTAAAGCTATACCTTTAGCAGAAACTACATGCCCTATTCCTCCAGAAAATAAAATTAAGTATCTTTTCATTGCAGGCTTAGGTAATACTAATTCTTCTTTAGAATTTAGTTCCCCTTCATATATTATAAACTTACCAAAGTAATTTTCTCCACCCTCTTCTTCATAAACCGCTTCATTTCCATCGTAAGCCAAATCACTAAGTAAATATATAGTTTCTCCGCTAGCAGATTCTCCATTATCAAATCCACCTTTTATTTTTATAAGACCTTTTTCATTTTCAACTTCACTAACACTTAATAAAGGTGTGTGTGCAAACGTAAATGTTGTAGCAATTAATATAAATAATAATAAAAACTTTTTCATATTATTTCCCTCCTAGTAATATTTTTAATTTATCTAAATTATCTTTTAAAATATATATAAATCCATCTTCATCAACTAAATCATCATCATCTAAATCTACTGGTATGTTTGCTAGTGATAATTTAATATATTTACCACCAAGACTTTCTATCATTTTAATCGTATCTTTACTTAAAGTTTTATATGAAACAAATTTATTAGTTCCTGTTTCTTCCATAGTTTTTTTCAACAGATTCTTATTAGGATTATACCCTATGTTATAATGATATATCTCTAAAGAATCTAATAAATAATCAAGTTCAGAATTTCCTATCTGTATAACTGCTATATCCAATTTATTATCCAAAACATAATCCATAAATTCGTTATAATCCTTCATAAATTTTTCCTTCAGTAATAAAGAATTTTGTTCGAAAATATTTTCATATTTAGGATACAATGATGTTAAATCAAGTTTTAAAATATCTATCATTTTATAAATATTTGAATAATCAAGCCAATTAAATTTAATTTTATTTCCAATATCATCTAACTTTTCATTCAAGACAAGTGATGAATTTTCTCTATAACTATAACTTAAATCAATATCTACAACTCTAATATTATTTCTTCTTGTTATTTCATATATATAATCATCTTCTAAATTATGAGAAAATGATATAACAGCATCAGAATTTTTTAATACCTCTTCCTTATTATCTAAATTATCAAAACTTACTTTTTGATTAAACATATCTGTATAAGAATCAAATACATTAACTACATCTATATCAGTGCCTTTAACTAAATTTTTACCCAAAGTATAACTAACTTGATTAGAAGTTAAAATTTTATTATTTGAAAAACTAACAATAGATAGTATACTAAAAAATAATATATAAATTTTTTTCATTCTTTCACCTTTCCTCAATATTTTTTAATATTTTTAATTAATATAGTTATAAAGAATATTATTACAGCTATTATAATAACAGCTGGTCCCGAAGGAATAGAAACCTCAAATATTAAAGGTAACAATATTCCAAGTAAACAACTTAAAGTTGAAAACAATATACTATATACTATAAAAGTTTTAATATTTTTAGATATATTTCTAGCTGAAGCTGCTGGTATCAAAAGCAATGCTTCAACTAAAGAAGCTCCTATTATTTTTACAGAAGCTACTGTAACTATTGTAATTATAAGTATAAATACATAATCTAAAAATATAACATTGACTCCTCGAACCATTGAAATATTTTTATTAAAACTAGAAAATAGAATTTTGTTATACCATAACATTACAAGTCCAATTAAAACTATATTTACTACAACTAAAACTAATAAATCTAAATCTGAAACTGTTAATATAGAACCAAATAAAACAGATTCTAACATATGGGAATTAACTTTACCAGATATGTATATTATTAATATTGCTCCTATAGCAATAGATAAAGATAAAAATATACCTATCAATGTATCTGTCCCCATATAAGTTCTATTTCTAGTATAATTAATTATTATCGCAAATATTATACAATATCCAAAAAGCATAATATACGGTGAGTCATAAGCTTCTCCTAAAAGAACTCCTATCGCAATACCTGCAAGAGCAGCATGTCCAATAGCTTCTGAAAAAAAAGCCATTTTTTTTATTATAACCATAGTACCAATTCCACCTAATATTGGTCCTATCAAAAATGATGCAATTATTGAATTAATTACAAATCCATATTTAAAAAAATCAGGCAAAATACCACTATTTACTAAATCAACAAAGTATAATCTTAAAAATTCCATACTGCTCCTTACGAGAATATTTCAAATATTCTTTCATCTTTTAATTCTTCCTCTGGTACCCCTGTAAATACAAGAGAAGATTTTATACAGCTTACTTTATCTGCTATCCCAATTATTTGTTTAATATTATGGTGTATCCATATTATTGTAACACCTTCTTTTTTTAATTTCTTAATTTTTTCTATAAAAAAATTTTCACAAACTGTATCTATTCCATTAAAAGGCTCATCTAATATTAATAAATTTGGTTTAGGATATAGTGATTGTGCAAGACTTAATCTTTGTAATTCTCCACCAGAAAGTTCTCCTAATAATCTATCTTTTTTATCATACATATCTATACTCTTAAGTATATTATTTATTTTTTCTTTCAATTCCTTATTTGCTTTAAAAAAACAAGGTTTCTTTTGATATATCATTATAAAAAAATCCCAAACAGTAATCGGTATAGTTTTATCAAAATCTAATTTTTGAGGTACATAACCAATTCTAATATAATCATCATACTTTATTAATATATCCCCTTCGTGTGGCATCATAGATAATAAGGATTTAACTAAACTTGATTTACCTCCACCATTAGGACCTATTAAACAATGTATACTTCCACTATCTATTTTTAAATTAATATCTTCTAAAATTTTATTTTCACCTAAAGTGAGAGAAAAATTTTTAAATTCTATTTCTAACCCTTTACACATACTATTCTCCATTCATCTGGTTTATCAAATCTTCACCTTTCAAAGGTACTATTACTTTAAATTTATCTATATTTTTGATAGCATCTTCTGCATCTTTTATCATTCCTTTATAATACATAATATTATTTTCAACCTTATCATCACTCAATTTTGAAGAAAGTATAAAATTACCTATATGAACATCATTACTTTTACCTATATAATACACAATATTATCATTTTCTACCTTAGTCCATTCTATAGACCCTCTTTTAATCCATAAATCATCTTTGACAAATGGATAAATATTTTCAGTTTCTAATTCATCGACATCTTTAAACTCACTAAGTTCAGTATTTAATTCTAATTCAGTTGAATAGTTATATAAATCTGAATAAAGACCATTTTCATCACTATTAAAATTCTCAAAACTACTTATCTCATTATTTGATAATATTCTGTCAGTTTTCTTTATATTTGTTAAAAATATTAAACTTATTGATAATAATAAAATTAACATAACACTTATATATACATATCTATTTTCTTTAGTATTCTCTAAAGGTTTAATTTTTTTTATCTTCACTATTGCTCCTATAACTTTTTTATTGAATTATAACACTTTTATATCTCTAATTCAAGCAATCGAATTCAGTATTAAAGGATTATAAACATTATTAAAAAGCAATTAATCAACATATTTTTTTTTGGTATTAAAATAGTATAAAAAAAACTGAGTCTTTCGACTCAGTTAATATAATTTATTTATTTTTGAACTTCATACTCTAATTTAACACCAGTAACTGATATTTCTACACGACGATTTGGTGCTAATTCTTGTTTTAATATAGTTAAATTAGAATTTTGTGGATTAACTTTAGGTTGAGTTTCACCTTTACTTGTAGCTACTATTCTTTCTTTAACCCCTAAAGTTTGTAAATAATTCTTAACTGTAGTTGCACGACGTTGTCCTAATCTATAGTTATAGTCATCAGAACCTAATCTATCTGTATGTCCAACAACATCAATTTGTACTACATTTGAATAAACTTTATTTAATTCAGAAGCAAATTTCTCGATTTGAGCTTTTCCTTCAGGTTTCATATCTTTTAATTGATATCTATCAAACGCAAATAATGCATCTGCACTAATTTCTAAAGTATATTTTTGAACAGTTGGAGTTTCTTTTTCAACCTTAGTAACTGGTACTTCTTTAACTACTTCTTTAACTACTGGTACCTCTTTAATTACTTCTTTAACTACTGGTACTTCTTTAATTACTTCAACTATTTGTGGAACATAAATTACTTTAGGTTCTTCAACTTTTGGAGTTTCTACTTTAGGCATTTCTACCTTAGGTGCTACAACTTCTACTGGTTTTTCAACAATAGATTCTACTGGATTATATAATTTACCAATTCTTACCCCTGCAGTAATTCCTACTTTATTTATCACACCTTCTCTTGAATTAGCATCTTCTACATTCTCAGTAGTTTTTGCACTTGATATTACACCTTTATCTAAATGAGTTCTTGAAGCTAATGCTTCTACTACAAATGGTCCATATTCTCCATTAAATCCTAATGCATAATATAACCCACCTGCAGCAGCTTTGTCATTAGTTGGATGTGTTTTATCAACATCTTTAATGAAATTATATCCTAATTTACCAACTATAGCTAAAGGCGCATCTCCATTTTCTGCTTGTAATACATTCGCTTTAATTATTCC
>NZ_CDRRBS010000030.1:0-11056 GCF_977040545.1 Pseudostreptobacillus sp.
TATTTGTACAAGTATAACAATAAAAATTAAATGAAATTTAAATTTAAATATTTTAATAAAAAACCACTCATTTGAGTGGTTTTTTAATATTTAGAATTTTATTTTAAAGGACCTTTAGTATCATCTAAAACAGTAATTTTACCGTCTTTAATCTCTTGTTTTAATTGTTCAACTTTAGCAATTTTTTCTTGTCCTATAATATCTTTAGTAAATTTAAATTCACTTGTTCCTACTCCATCTTCAGCTATACCAAAGTAAGTAGTTCCTGCAGTAAATGTTCCATCTAATGCAGCTTTAATTGTGTTAAATACTGCTACATCAACATTTTTAATCATTGAAGTTAAAATAGTTCCTTCTATTTCACCATCTTGATCAGAGTCAACACCAATAGCATATACTTTGTGTTCTTGAGCAGCTTTAAATACTCCAGCTCCTGAACCACCTGCAGCATGCATTATAACATCAGCTTTATTAGAAATTAAACTTTCAGTTAATTGTTTACCTGCAACTGGATCATTAAATGGATTATTTCCATTTATATAAGCACTAACAACTTGAACTGATGGATTAACATATTTTGCTCCTTGAATAAATCCAGTAGCAAATCTATATATAACTGGAGATTCCATTCCTCCAACAAATCCTATAACATTAGTTTTAGTCATAAGTCCTGCAATTGCTCCTGTCAAGAATGAACCTTCTTGTTCTTTAAATAATAATGAAGCAATATTATCTCCTTCAGCAACATCATCAATTAAAGCAAATTTTTGATCAGGATATTCTTTAGCAACTGCTTGTAAAGAATCTTTCATTGTAAATCCTACACCAATTATTAAAGCATATTCTCCAGTTTGTGCATATTCTGTTAATTGGTTTTTAGCTTCAACAGTTGGATCTTTTGGTTCATATTCAGAAACTTCAATCCCTAATTCAGTTTTTGCTTTTTCTAAACCTCTATAAGCTGAATCATTAAATGATTTATCTCCTTTACCACCTGTTGAATAAACTATCGCAACTTTTTTAGGTGCTTCTGCTTTAGTCGCAGTTTCTTCCCCAGTTTTAGCTCCACATGATATTAAAAATACAAATGCAAAGAAAACTGCAAAAAGGCTTAATACTTTTTTCATTTGTAATTCCTCCTAAATATTAATTTGTATATCAATTATACAATTTTTACCGAATAATTTCAAGTATCACATAAAAAAAAAGTGGTATAAATACCACTAATTTCTATTTTTCATATGGTTTTCCACTAGCTTTTGGTGGTCTTGATTTACGTCCAAATAATACTAATGCAATTAAAGTTAATAGATATGGAATCATAGCTAAAAATTCTTGAGGTATACCTCCACCACTTGCTTTTGTATAATCTGATAAAGCTTGACCAAAAGCAAATAATAAACTTGCAAGTATAGCACCTAACGGATTCCATCTACCAAATATCATTGCTGCCATAGCCATAAATCCACGACCAGCTGACATATTATTTGTAAAGCTTGATAATATAACAGTTGTCATATAAGCTCCACCAAGTCCACCGAAAGCCCCTGATAAAAGAACTCCTAAATATCTATATTTATAAACACTTATTCCAACAGTATCAGCTGCTAATGGATGTTCTCCAACAGCACGTATTCTTAAACCAAATACAGTATGATAAACTACAAAATAAGTTACAAAAGCTAATATATATATAAATGCAATTACTAAAGCATTATTCGGATGATTAGCTGCAGCTGGAGTTGATCCTGAAACTTTAAATATAGTTTTAATCAAATAAGAAGTTGTTGCTGTTGCAAAAAGGTTAATCGCAACACCACTTATTATTTGATCTCCTTTTAAATGTATACTTATTATAGCATGAATTAAAGCCATTAAAATCCCAACAATAACACCTGAAAGAATTCCTAAATAAGGATTACCAGTAAAATAGTTAACTACAGCTGCAGAAAATGCACCTGATAACATAATACCTTCAAGTCCCATATTAATTACACCAGGTATCTCACATAGACAAGCACCTACCGCTGTTATTAATACTGGTGGTGCAACTGTAATAGTTTGTATCAATAATGTTTTTAAAGCTTCCATTATTTATTCCCCTTTCTCTTATTCAATAACATCTTGAATAAGTTTTCAGCAGCAACAAGAATTATAATTAGAGCTTGTATAATAAATACAATTTCTTTATCTAATTTAAATTGTCTTTGTAATGTTTGTCCTCCAATTTCAAGAGATGCATAGAAAATTGAAGCAACTAATATACCAAATGGATTATTATTTCCAAGTAATGCTATAGCAAGACCTGTAAATCCATAATCTCCCATAATTAAATCTGTAAATCTATATTCAGCAGCTCCTCCCATAACTCTTTCAGCTCCTCCAAGACCTGCTATAGCTCCAGATAATCCCATTGCAATAAATGAAATTAACTTAGGATTAATACCAGCATTTTCTGCTGATGTTGGATTATAACCAACAGCTTTAATTTCATAACCTAATCTTGTTTTTTCAAAGAAATAATAAGAGAATAATACTAATACAATTATAATAATAAATCCTAAATTCAAATTTTGTTTAGTATAATTATAGAAAAATAATGGTAATCTTGATACTTCTTCAATTCTTGAACTTTGATTATTAGAAGAAGCTGGATCTCTTAACGGACCAGTTGATGGATTTATTAAATATCTTTGTAAATTAATCATTACGTAATTCAACATAATTGTACTTATTACTTCATTTATATTAAATTTTGATTTTAAGACACCTGCAATTGCAGCCCATATAAATCCACAGGCAGCAGCAAAAAATAAAGTTATTACAATATTAATAGGTCCTAAAAATTTAAGGTTAGAAGCAACAATAGTACCTCCTATAACAGCACCAAGTCCACCAGCAGCTAATTGTCCTTGAACTCCTATATTAAATAATCCTGCTTTATAGGCAAACATAACAGCAATTGCTGAAAACATTAAAGGAGTTGCAAAAACTAAAGTTTTTGCCAATCCGTTAAACGGAAATTTAGGTGATGATTGATATAATGCAGATTTAAACATTACAGCATAAGCTTCAATAGGATTTACTCCTCTTGAAATCATTATTATAGAACCTGCAATTAAAGCTATAATTACAGCTAATAACGATGGCAACATATTATAAACTGATTTTTTTAATTTATTCATCTAATTTACCTCCTGCCATTAATATTCCTAATTTTTCCATAGTAGCATCTTTTCTATCTAAAACTCCTACTATTTTACCAGAATACATAACAGCTATTCTATCACTTAAAGTCATTATTTCTGTCAATTCTGCTGAAACAACAAGTATGGCTTTACCTTTTGTTCTTTCGTGCAATATTGTATTATGGATCATTTCTATTGCTCCTATATCTACTCCTCTTGTAGGTTGAGATACAATAATAAATTTATTTTCTTTTTCTAATTCTCTAGCAACAACAACTTTTTGTTGATTTCCACCTGATAATCCACCATATATTACTTTACCATCTGTAGGTCTGATATCATATTTTTCTATCATTTCTTTAGTTGTTTTTTCAACCAAATTATAATTTATTATACCTTTTGAAACATATTTATCTAAGTCACCTAGAATCAAGTTTTCATTAACAGTAAATTCATCTATAGTAGCTCTCTTATGTCTATCCTCCGGAACATGTGATAATCCAGATAATCTAATTTGTCTCGGAGTATTATTAAGTAATTCTACTCCATCTATCATATATGATCCACTGTTTGCTTTTCTAAGCCCAGCTAAAACTTCAACTAATTCAGTTTGCCCATTACCTTCAACTCCGGCAATACCTAAAACTTCACCTTCTCTAATTTCAAAACTTACATTTTTAACCTTTTGAGTACCTAAATCATTCATAGCAACTATATCGTTTACTTTAACTAAAGTGTTTCCTATATTTACTTTTTCTTTTTTTATGTCAAATAACACAGCTCTTCCAACCATCATATTTGCAATAACTTCTTTAGTAGCCTCACTAGTTTTAAGATTACCAACATCCTTACCACGACGAATAACTGTAATATTATCTGATAAATCTAAAACTTCTTGTAATTTATGCGTAATGAATATTATTGTTTTTCCTTCTTTTATTAAATTACGCATAATTCCATAAAGTTCTATAACCTCTTGAGGAGTTAAAACCGCACTTGGTTCATCAAATATTAATAATTCAGCACCTTTAAATAGTATTTTTAAAATTTCTATTCTTTGTTGAATTCCAACAGATAAATCTCCTACTTTAGAGTCAGGATCTATATTTAATCCATATTTTTCAGAAACCTCTCTTACTTGTCTTCTTGCAGTTTCTAAATCAAATAAAAATTTTCCTTTTGTAGGTTCAAATCCTAAAACCATATTTTCAGCAACAGTTAATGTTTCTACCAACATAAAATGTTGATAAACCATCCCTATCCCTAAACGTGCAGCTTCAGTAGGTGTATCTATACTCACCTCTTGTCCTTTATAGAAAATTTTTCCTGAAGTAGGATCGTATAATCCATTTAAAATTTTCATTAGAGTTGATTTTCCAGCTCCATTTTCACCAACTATAGCATGAATTTCTCCTGTTTTAATTTTTAAAGTAATATCGTCATTAGCAACGATTTTTCCACCTAAAAATTCTTTTCTTATATTTTGCATTTCTAAAATATATTCAGTAGAAACATCAGCCAAAGCATCTTTTTTTGTACCTTGCTCTTTTAAAATATAGTCGCTCATTGTTTCCTCCCATTTAAAAGTATATATTATATTATACAACACAATTTCTAAATAGTCCATATCCACAAAAATATTTTTTTTCACTAATTTTTTTTAATTTCTCTTGCCACATTTTCAGGAACTACTAATAATAAGTCCTCAAATGAAGAGTCAAATATTTTCTTTACACTCCCAAATTTTTTAATAAGTTCTCTTTTTCTTTTAGGACCTATCCCCTTTATATCATCTAATTTAGATTTAATATTTCTTTCAGAACGTATTTTTTTATGGTATTCTATACCAAATCTATGAACTTCATCTTGAAATCTTGTTATCATATTAAAAAGATTAAAATTATTTGATATATCATATTCTACTTTATCATCACACAATCCAAAAGTAGAATGTCTATCATCTTTATACATACCATAAACTTTTATATTTTTGTAATTTAAATTCTCTAACATTTTTCTTATAACTGAAACATGATTTTTTCCTCCATCTAATAGTATTAAATCTGGAAAATCTTCATATTTTAATCGTCTTTTAATCGCTTCCATCATTGAAGCATAATCATTAGGACCTTCAACACTTCTTATCTTATACTTTCTATAAAGTTTTTTTTCTTTTTTCCCATCAATAAAAACTACTCTAGAAGCAACACTATCTATTCCTTGTATATTAGAAATATCAAAACATTCTATAATTTTTGGATACTTTTTCAAATTTAAAAGTTTTTTTAAATCCATCAAAGCAATTTTTATTTTATTTTCACTTTTATAATATTCATTTATTATAAAATCTAAATTTCTAATTCCTAATTCTAACAATTTCTTTTTCGTACTATTTATTATCGGTGAGATAATTTTAATTTTAATATTTCTTTCAGTTTCAAACCACTTTTCTACAATATCAATATTTTCTTTATATTCATTTTGTATAATTATACTCTTTGGTATAATTTTATTATCATAATAACTTAGAATTAATCTTTGTAAAATATCACTATCTTCAAAACTTTTTTCAATATTATACGAATTTTTATCAACAACTTTACCATCTCTAATACTAAAAATACATACAAATACTCTATTTTCTATTTCTTTAAAAACAAAAACATCTTCATCAACAGCTCTATTTTGTTCTATTATTTGATTTTTAATCAATTCATTTAACATTTCTATTCTATTTCTTATAATCAAAGCTTTTTCAAACTCTAAGTTATCAGAAAACTCTACCATCTCATCATGTAATTTATCAATAATTTTTCTATCTTTGTTTTTCAAAAACTCTATCAAATTATTTACATTTTTAATATATTTCTCTTCATCATTTTTATCAACAAATTTCCAATTACTACTATCACTAGTGTACCTTAAATTATACCCTAATATTTTTTTATTATACATATCAATATTAATATTATTTATTTCAAAAGCTACCATTAAAATTTTCAACATATTTTTAAGATTAGTAGGATATGGTCCAAAATAATATGCTTCTGAATTTATTTCTAAATGTTTTTTACTTCTTATAATAGAAATTTGAGGATATTTTTCCTTTGTTATTCTTAAATAAGGATATGTTTTATTATCTTTAAGTAAAATATTATACTTAGGCTTATATTCTTTAATCATATTATTTTCTAAAATAAGTGCTTCAAGTTCATTATTACATATAAAGAATTCTATATCATTTATATGTTTTACTAATTCAAAAGTTTTAATCGATGATTTAGGGTTATTAAAATAGCTAGAAACTCTATTTTTAAGATTTTTTGCTTTACCTATATAAATTATCTTACCTTTATTATTTTTCATCATATACACACCAGGATTATGTGGTATATCTTTCAAATCGATAACCATTATTCCCCCTTATAATTTACTTTTTAATATTATTTTCATAATATTTACAAAATTCTTTTATTTCACATTGACTACATTTAGGTTTACGTGCTATACATTTATCTCTACCTTGAAGTATAAGATAATGAGAATAATAATACCACATTTTTTTAGGTATTAATTTCATAAGTTTTTTCTCTATTTGTTCTACATTATCATTATCAACAAAGCCAATTCTATTAGATAAACGTTTCACATGAGTATCCACTACTATTCCAGATTTTATACCCCATAAATCACCAAGAACAACATTAGCAGTTTTTCTTCCAACTCCTCCTAACTCTAAAAGTTGTTCCATATTCTTAGGAATTTCACCATTATACTTTTCAACTAAAGTTTTAGCATTTTCTTTAATATTACGAGCTTTAGCTTTATAAAAACCAGTCGACTTAATGTATTTTTCTAAAGTCTCTACATCCATATCATAAACATCTTTAGGTTCTCTTATAACTTTAAATAATTCTCTTGTAACAATATTTACTCTTTTATCTGTACATTGTGCTGAAAGTATAACAGCTACCATTAATTGATACTCTGTCTCATATAATAATTCAGTTTTGGCATCTCCAAACTTATTACTTAAAATTTCTAATACATTCTTTACTCTATCTTTTACTAACATATTTCTCCATAAGAAAAAAAGCCTTATACAAGGCTTATATTTATTTTTTTTCTGCGTAAATACTTACTCTTTTTTTCCCTTTAAATGATTCAAATTTAACATAACCATCTATTAATGCAAATAAAGTATAATCTTTACCTAATCCCATATTTACACCTGGGTGGAACTTAGTTCCTCTTTGTCTTACAATTATATTTCCTGCTTTTACAGCTTCTCCATCATATCTTTTAACACCTAAATATTTAGGGTTAGAGTCTCTACCATTTTTAGTAGACCCTTGTCCTTTTTTTGAGGCGAATAATTGCAAATTCAACTTTAATATCATTTTCCATACCTCCAAACTTTAAATTGTACATTCTTAGGATAATCTTTTGCAACTTGCTTTGAAAAAAGTTTAAATGAATTAAGAAAATCTTGAGATTTAATTAAATCTTCCTCACTTATTTTAGCAAGATCACACAACATATACCCATCTTTCATCTCATATTCTATATCTTTAACACCCAATACTTCTATCAAAGCATTTAACGTCATTATTGATGTTGAAGAAATAGATGCACATACTATATCTGTCCCATATTCAGAACTATTAGTATGTCCTTTAATTAAAAATTTTACAATTTTCTCATCAATTTCAGAAAATTCAATTTTCGTCATAATTAACCTTTAATATCTTTAACTTCGATTAAAGTATATTGTTGTCTATGACCTTTTTTTCTGTAGTATGTTTTCTTATTGTATTTAAAGTTGATAACTTTTTTACCTTTTCCGTGTTCTTTAACTTCAGCAACAACTTTAGCACCACTAACAAATGGAGTTCCAACTTTATCTCCAACCATTAATACTTCTTCAATTGTAACTTCGTTTCCAACTTCTACGGCTAATTTTTCAACTTTCAATAATGAACCTACTTCAACTTTATACTGTTTACCACCAGTTTTAATCACTGCAAACATACGTTCACCTCCGAGTTTCATATCGCTGCATTAGGCATTAGCAAGCCTTTCGCATGCGTAAATTTATTCTATCATATTTTATTGTATTTGTCAAATTGGATAATTTTATATTTATTCCATTTTTTCACGTCTTGACATAGGAATTTCTTTATCTTCAATACTTTCTTCATCGCCAGAAGCATTTTCTATATTTTCTTCTTGCTCTCTTAATTTAAGTCTTAATAAGAATGAAGTTGTTTCTCTATTAATTCCATCAATCATATCATTATATACATCTGTACTTGATATTTTATATTCATTTACTGGATTTTTTTGACCATAAGATTGAAGATTAATCCCTTCTCTTAATTCTGTTAAATCTTTTAAATTTTGTCTCCATTTTTGATCTAAAACTTCAAGCATTATATATCTTTCTATATTAGAAAATTGTTCTTCTCCTATTTCTTCTATTTTTTCTTTATACTTATTAGAAACTATTTCGAATAATAAATCATAAATTTCCTCTTTATTTTTAGCATTATTAATAGTTTCAGGTAATTCTATATCATAAACTTCTATAAATTTAGAATTTAAATCTTCAAAATTCCAATCGCTTGGTTTTGTTTGTGGCAAGAAATTATCAACTATAGTGACTATAGTATTATCTATCATATCAAATACTAATTCTCTTAAATTTTGATTATATAGAATTTGATCTCTTTGTTTATAAATTACTTCTCTTTGCTTATTATTAACATCATCATATTCTATTAAACTCTTTCTAGTAGAAAAGTTTCTACTTTCAATTCTCTTTTGAGCATTTTCAACAGCTTTAGAGACTCTCTTATTTCTTAATTCTTCATCTTCATCAATTTTTAAAACACTCATCATAGATTTAATTCTATCTCCACCAAATAAACGCATCAAATCATCTTCTAATGATAAATAAAATTCAGATGCTCCTGGATCTCCTTGACGACCTGCACGTCCTCTTAATTGATTATCTATTCTTCTACTTTCATGTCTTTCAGTCCCAAGTATAAATAATCCTCCAGCTTCAAGAACTTTTTCTTTATTTTCATTACATTCTTTTTCATAAGTATGTAGAGCATCATAAAATTCTGGAGTACCTCTTTCAGCAATTTTTAAAGCTAAAGATTCAGGATCACCTCCAAGTTTAATATCAGTTCCACGTCCTGCCATATTTGTAGCTATTGTAACTGTTTTAAATCTACCAGCTTGTGCTACTATATCTGCTTCTCTCTCATGATATTTAGCATTTAAAACTTCATGAGGTATACGAGCTTTTGTTAAATATGATGATAATAATTCTGAATGTTCTATTGAAGCAGTACCAACTAAAACGGGTTGTCCTTTTTCAAATAATTCTATTATTTTCTTAACTATAGCTTTATGTTTTGCACGTGTAGTTTGATAAATTACATCAGGCATATCTTTTCTTTGAACAGGTCTATTAGTAGGAACTACAACAACACCCAATTTATATATTTGTTTAAATTCTTCTTCTTCAGTTTTGGCAGTACCAGTCATACCAGATAATTTATTATACATTCTAAAATAATTTTGAAGTGTGATTGTAGCTAATGTTTGATTTTCTCCTGCTACTTTAATATGTTCTTTAGCTTCTATAGCTTGATGTAATCCATCAGAATATCTTCTTCCATCCATAAGTCTTCCGGTAAATTCATCAACTATTATTACTTCTTCTTTATCATTTATTATGTAATCTCTATCTCTTTTAAATAATTCTTTAGCTTTTAATGCTTGTGATAAATAATGAGTTAATTCTACATATTCTGGAGCATATAAATTTTCTATACCTAATATTTTTTCAACATTTCTTATCCCTTTATCTGTAATTGTTACAGTACGAGCCTTCTCATCAACTTCATAATCTTCCCAATCTTCATCTGGTATAATTGTATTTTTCTTATCCTTTATTTCCTCAGTTTTATAACTTCTCTTCAATCTTAAAACAACATTTGCAAATACATCATACCAATGCGTTGTTTCCTCAGCTGGTCCAGAAATTATTAATGGTGTACGAGCTTCATCTATCAATATCGAATCTATCTCATCTACTATTGCATAATTATGCTCTCTTTGAACTTTTTCTTTAGGATCATGAACCATATTATCTCTCAAATAGTCAAATCCAAATTCATTATTTGTACCATAAGTAATATCAGCATTATATGCATTACGTCTTTCAGTATTATCAATATTTGCGACTATAACACCTGAAGTCAATCCATGAAAATCATAAATCTGTGACCCTGTATCTCTATCTCTCTTTGCTAGATAATCATTAACCGTAACGACATGAACTCCTTTACCTGTTAATGCATTTAAATAAATAGCCAAAGTTGACATCAATGTTTTACCTTCACCTGTTTTCATTTCAGCAATTCTTCCACTATGTATTATCATACCACCTATTAATTGAACATCATATATTCTCATACCAGTCAATCTCTTAGCTGTTTCTCTTACTACTGCAAACGCTTCCACTAAAATATCATCTAAAGTTTCTCCTTTAGCTATTCTTTCTTTAAATTCTATAGTTTTAGCTTTCAACTCATCATCAGTTAATTTAATCATACTTGGTTCTAATTCATTAATTTTTTTTACTTCTTTACGCATTTGTTTTATTATCTTTTCATCTGAAACACCAAATATTTTATTAATCATATCAATTATATTCATATTTTCATCTCCCTTTATATTTTATTTTAAAAATAAATACAACTTACTCTAAAAATTTCAATATATTATTATTTAAAATATTTATAATACTAGGATTATTATACTTTATATATCTATACGGAAAATATTTA